>JAUIHB010000307.1 GCA_030432465.1 Gammaproteobacteria bacterium | reverse complement strand
AAGTAAGGATTTATTAGCCAATGCCAATTGTGAACTTGGGTTTGCATTCATGGAGCTCAAAATGCTGGCTGTGGCCAATGCGCATTTTCAGGAAGCATATCGTCTCAATCAGATCCGTTCGGTTTCGTTTACTTAAGAGGTTAACCCGCGCTTTAATGCAGTTTAGGTTTTATTGGCAGTAGTTTATTCTTGTTAAAATGTTTCGTTTTCACTTTGTATCATCATAATTAACCAAAACTACTTTGTCAACATGATCTACTCTTTGATGAATACCAAGTAGTCTCATATGATGTGAAACAATCCTAATAGCATTAACCCGCATTATTCATCACAGTATCGTAATGAGAGTCAAAAGTCCAATAAAATCAAGGGTTTTGGGTTTTCAGCATAGCAGCGCTATGGTGGAAATCCAAGCATGCGTAAATACTTGATTTTGAAGGAATTTTGGGTCGCAATAGATAGGGTGGTGAATAATGCGGGTTAACTTGGTTTGAAGAAAATTTCATCATCTCCACAACTGAATTAAAATCAGAAGTTGCTTTATCAATGTATTGATCGAAAATCTTTTTCTGCATCATATTTCGGGGTGAAAAATTTCTATCAATTACGAATATTTCGTTTTACGCTTATTTCGCCTTCTTCTTGAACTGTTTCCATAATGGAAATAGTTGATTCTTTATCTAACTCCCCCGATTCGAATATATTTTTAAGGTGTTTACTTATGGCCGGAACTTGAACTCCAAACAAATGAGCTATAGATTTTTGTGAAAGCCAGACTGTTTCATCGTTTAAAATAACTTCAACCTTAACGTTTCCTTCTGGTGCAGAATATAACAAAAAGTCTGTCAATTCATCTTTTATTGAAAGTTTCTTCATAAATAATCACTTCATATTTTTAATTGTCTAAAAATACGATTTCTTATTAAGTTTTAGTAAAGCTTCGAAATAAGAACGCACTTTCCAGCCTTGCCCCTAACGGTTTGCATATGGCTTGTGGCGGTTTCGAAGCACTTTCCTGTCCACCAAACCAAAGCTGGTTACAAAGCAAAACCTTGCTGACAGCAGTTCACCCGCCATAAGCTATATGCGTTGTTGTTGTGCGTTTTTATTTGTCATCTTTTTTCAACACGTCAAATTTCGCTTTCATAGTCGGGTTGCCATAGGTCAACTTCTTAATTGTCAAATCTTCTGCCTTCTGATTGGCAAGCCTTAGTTGATTTTCACTTGTTGTCAATTCCTGCTTTACTTTTTGCATTCTTGCTATCGATTTATCAATTTCTTCTATTGCCTTTTGAAAATGATTTGAAGCTGAAATATAATTTTTTTCAAAACCGTCCCTGAACTTGTTAATCTTGTCTTCAAAATTGGTGATGTCAATATTCTGGTTTCTTATTAAAGCAAGTTCTTGCTTGTATTTTAAGGAGTTCATTGCTGCATTTCGCAAGAGAGTAATTATTGGAATAAAAAATTGTGGTCTAATGACATACATTTTTTCGTACCTGTAAGATACATCTACTATGCCGCCATTATAAAGTTCATTATCTGCTTCTAAAAGGGAGACCAAAACAGCGTACTCGCAATTCTTGTCATTTCGGTCCTTGTCAAGTTTTGTGAAGAAATCTTCATTCTTCTTTTTTGTTGCTGTTTCATCATTCTCGTTTTTCATTTCAAACATTATTGAAATGATTTCATTTCCTTCATCGTCAAATTCCTTAAATATATAGTCCCCTTTTGTGCCGCTGCTCGCATCATTATCCTTACCGAATTGAGCTTTTTGAAATGCCGTAGCTCGAAGTCGGTTAAACTCAATTTCACAATGTTGTTCCAGGGATTCGCCTAACATTTTAGTAGACAACTTTTGCTTCATATCCCTAACCCTGGCAATTTCATCATCTTTATACTTAATGATAGCGTCCTTGCTTTGAAGTTCCGTTGTATGCTGTTGTTTGAGATTGTTTTCAATGTTTTGTTTTTCCAATTCTTTGGTCTTAACATCATTAGCAAGTTGGTCACGTTCTTTCTCAATATTTTGAACAGCTTCCCTTATTGCAAGAGTCCTTTCGGTATTTGCATTTTCGATTTTGGCTTTTAGTTGTGTTAACTCATTATTTTTTTGAGAAAGTTTTTCTATCAATTCTTTTGTGCTACTCGCTTTTAATTCCGTCAGTTGTCTGTCCTTTTCTGCAAGTTGTTCCTGTAACGAATTCTTAATGTTAGCTTCAGCAAGCTTGACAGCATCTTGTTTTTCCTTTTCAGCTAATGCAAGACGATTTGAAATTTCTTCTTCAAATTGGTGGTCTCGAACTTGTTTAAGAATGTCAGCATATCCCGCTTCGTCAACCTTAAATGCTTTTTTACAATGAGGACAAATTATTTCATTCATATTCTGATTTTATTAATTCTCGAAGATTACTTCAAATGCGCCACAACACCCGCATAAACACCATGGCATTTATAGTTCTTAAGGAACATTTTCTTGAACCCTTACAGTTTATACATCTGGCAAATTTAAAAT
Organism: Gammaproteobacteria bacterium; assembly: GCA_030432465.1. Taxonomy (GTDB): domain Bacteria; phylum Pseudomonadota; class Gammaproteobacteria; order Enterobacterales; family Kangiellaceae; genus Aliikangiella. Next base: position 2,383 of record JAUIHB010000307.1, on the reverse strand, counting down.
GCCTAACAACTTATTCGATGCTACCTTCATCAGGTGAATTAATTTTTCATACTAAATATACCAAAATATAATCAATCTATCAACTTATTTTTGTATTATAAAAAGATCAATTTGCTATTTTGATAGATCAATACCCCAGCACTCACTACCTCCAAAATCAACATTCGTTAATCCTTGTTCGTCATTCGTACAAGAATTAAATTTGCACTTTACCAAGAAAAAATAACGGAAAAATGCAATTAATGTAACCTAAAACCTCAAATTTAGGAGGAAAACAAGATTTTGATCTTGGAAAAATTATATAAACTCAAGTTAATAATTGCGGTTAAAATAATAGTTCGGATAGATTCTTTTTGGAACTTGTGTTAGGCTTCACGTCCTATTTCGCGATAAGGATATAAAATGCCAGTCGCTTGCGACTGGGTCCGTAAGGACGGGACCATTTTGTAGCCTGGTCTTATTATCAAATTTATTTTGATAATAAGAATCGCCCAAATAAAAAGAAAATTAAATAACACACTTCTAATCAATAACTAATACTAGTAGAAAAGTAAAAAAGCTGCATCAAAAGTATAGATAAAAATAACCAAATTATCCTAAAAACTCTCTCTCAACTTAAATTCAATATAGAATACCAAATTGCTAAATCTACCTAATTACCTAGCTTTTTAAAAAAAATTAACTATTTTCAATCAATCCCCAAACTCTGATTTACGACTACTTATCAATCAAATTAATTACATTTTACATAGAATAACCCAACCCAACCCACAAGAATTTGTCCAAAATTAGAATAACACGTATATTTGAACAAATTTAATCATAGATGGATGTAGCAATTCAAAATTTGTCAAAAAGCTATGGGCCGCAGCGTGCTGTTGATCAGATTAGCTTTGTGGCAAAAAAAGGAGAAATACTTGGGTTCTTGGGGCCAAACGGAGCAGGCAAAACCACCACCATGAAGATGATCACTAACTATATTGCCATAGAGTCTGGTGATATTCAGCTAGGTGGAAAGTCGGTGAAAACCCATGCCGATGAGCTCAAGCGTTCTATTGGTTATTTGCCTGAGCATAACCCATTATATCTGGAGATGCCAGTCATTGATTACCTGGCCTATTGTGCTGCCCTTCAAGGTATACCTAGTAAAGATATACCTGCTCGTATACGAGAAATGATACGAATCTGTGGGCTCAATCAAGAAAAACATAAAAAGATCAGTGAATTGTCAAAAGGTTACCGGCAGCGTGTAGGCCTAGCTCAAGCAATGATTCATGATCCTGAAATATTAATTTTGGATGAGCCTACTTCCGGCTTAGATCCTAACCAGATTGTTGAGATTCGCAAGCTGATTAAGCACATCGGTAAAGAAAAAACAGTGATTCTCAGTACCCATATTTTATCTGAGGTAGAAGCTACCTGTGACCGCATCTTAATTATTAATAAAGGCAAGATAGTGGCCGATGGGTCAGCTGAAAACTTACGCAGCCAGGCAAGAGCAGGTCAAATTCACACACTTTGTATTGAAGATGGGGAGCAAGAACAGATCATTGCAGCCATCTCCAAATTGGAAGCAGTAGAAAAAGTACACTGTATTGACCAACAGCTAAACCGATATAAGGTAGAGAGCCAGGAGGCACCCCAGCTGAGTCGGCAATTGTTTAAGCTTTGTGTGGATAAGGGTTGGGTGCTGACCGAGATGAGCCGGGAGGAAACAAAACTTGAAGATATTTTTAGACAACTTACTAATTAATAAAAAATTATGCGGCCTATTTGGATCATAGCCAAGCGCGAACTACAATCGTTTTTTGACTCACTCATTGCCTATATCATGCTCATTGCCTTTTTAGGATTTAGCGGGTTCTTCACTTGGATTTATGGGCGTGACATATTCTTAGTAGGTCAAGCTAGCTTGCAGTCATTTTTTGGAATAGCCTATTGGACCTTATTCTTTTTCGCGCCAGCTCTTACTATGAGGCTTTTGGCAGAAGAAAAGAAAACAGGTACGATTGAGTTATTATTGACAAAAGCTGTTACAGATAGGCAAGTTATACTGGGTAAATTTATCTCTTGTGTTCTACTTATTGTCATAGCGCTAGCTTTTACGATTCCTTATTACTTCACTGTAGCGCAACTTGGCCCAATAGACCACGGTGTTGTGATTTGTGGATACTTAGGGTTAATCTTAATTAGCGCAACATATATTAGTATTGGGTTATTTGCCAGTAGCCTCACCAACAATCAAATTGTAGCTTTTTTGGTCGCATTGTTTATAAGTTTGTTTTTTCATATTATATTTGATGTGATAGCAGCCAATAATCTTGGCTTAATTAGTCAAATACTTAAAACACTAAGTATTTCGGTGCATTTTGAGTCCTTGGCA
>JAUIHB010000306.1 GCA_030432465.1 Gammaproteobacteria bacterium | reverse complement strand
GATTTATTGCCTATTCCGTTTACAGAGGAAGCTATTATCCATGTTTCAAAGAACATTAGACTTGCACAGGATATTCTTGAACGAAAAATTGCCATAGAAATAGCCAGTTATTATTCCCCAATTGCACCAGAAATGAGTGAAATATTGGGTGTCACAGCGTTGTTTGATAAATCGCCGCCGCTGTCGGGAATACCATCAGCATTTGAGTCAATAAAGGGATCGGGAATGCTATCATTATTGGCATCATCAGCAGCTTCCCAGATAACACTTCGAAGCGTCATGGGAAAACTTTGGCCTGCGATAGTGTAAACGCTATCATTGGCGTCATCTGCATAAGGTGTTCCTGAAATTCTTATATCATAACCAAAAGGGCGCACTACAAATGGGCTGACACCACCAATAATTTCATCAATATTTCCGTTAGTGGGATCACCAATTCCTGTTTCATCTTTAGCACTGATAAAAATACTGCCTACATCATCATATTGAACAGATAAATTACTAACGCCATTAGTAAAAGTAACATTTTGAGCAGACGATGTGGCTTCGTTAAGTGCAATTGTTGATCCGTTGACGCTTACAGGAATAGTGCCCGTATTGGGGGAAGCGTAGGTTGACCATAGATTGAGTGACTGGTTACCGGTATATTCTTCAATAACTCCGCAGTTAGGCTGAGTAGATGTTTGCCCAGCGGCAGTTAGAGTGACGTTAAAAGGCTTTCCTGCAACCTGAGTTTGAACCGGCGAAGGTGAGGCAATAAAGCCAAATGGTCGGAAAGTGATATCTCCTTCTGAATTATCATCGGTGGTAACTCCTTCGGTAATGTTGATATTGGTTACTTCGCGAACTGTATTTTCCAGATATAAAGTTACACTTCCTGCATCGACAACATTAAACTCATAAGTTGCTGCACCGTTATTATCTCCAGCGTTATCGACTAGTGTACCTTGTGCTGGGTCACTGCTGTTACCACTTTCATTTAAAGTAAACCAGTTACCATGATTAGTGAGCAAACTTAAATTAATAGTTCCTGCATATTGAGTGACGGGATTGTCACTACTATCAACCGCGGTAATGTTTATCGCTTCACGTAAACAGTTAATTCCATTGTTATCATGTGTTATGACGAAATGATCAACTTGAGGTGTACAGGATTCCACTCGTTGTGTTGTGATATTGACATTATCTATCGCCATAAACTCATTGCTGGCGCCATAATTACTCGCGACTCGAAAGCGAATTTTAGTATTGAGGGCTATGAAAGAGGTAATATCATAATTGGCACTACCACTAACATCATCAGAAAAGGTCTCTAAAATTGTGTAGGTAACCCCACCATTACTAGACACAGCTATATCAAAACGATCACTGCTTTCTAAGGTATTTGAGGTGCGATAATCAAAGGTTAATATGGCCGAAGTAATACCAGCCAGACTCACTTCACGTTCCAGTTGTGGTGTGTTTCCTGAGTTTGGAAAATCATTCATAAACAATTCTCCGCTAGAAATAAGCACTCGACCACTATTGGCAGAGCTATTATCGAATGACTCTACCCAAGGAGTTGACCAATTATCTGTACCATTATTATTGTTATATGTAACATTAGTAAAGTTGTCGATATAAGTAATGGTAGCTAAAGTGCCTAACTCAAAGGTTTGTGACTGATTAGGATAAGTTGTTGTGAGAGTATAGGTTAAACCTGTAAGTAATGGGCTGGTAGTTAGCTCCACCGTCGTTGCATTGATGTAAGCCGCGCTGATGACGTTGACACCATTATTGATAGTAAAATTACTTGGATCGGCCGCTCGTGCAGGTGATATGGCTGAATCAAAATTGATGGTTACTTTATCTGACGTTAAGCAGTCAGCTACAACGGTACTGATGGTAGGAAATTCTCGCACCCAAAGAATATCTAATAAATCGTTAACCGATGTCGTATTATAAGAATACTGGGTGAAGTCGCTGTTATCTACTTCGATGCCTATTGTTGCACTACTACCATTAGCGAGATCATTTCCGTAGCGAAATTTAACATTTCCATTTTCATAAATTACGATCTGAAAACTATGGCTAGTACCGAAACCGTTATAACGAGGAACACCCTGCCAAGAAGCGACAAAGCGTCGATTGGTAGCGCTACCTAAAGTTCCATATCTGACAGTACCTGCCAGTGATGGCTCCAAGTCGTCCCAATAGCCAGCTATAACTCGATCGGCTGGCTCTTCAAAACCGGGACCATTAAAAGAACCAGTAATGGGCAATGCCTCATTAACATAATATTTATGGAAACCTTGATCTGCGCCAAAGTGAAGAGCTCCGTTGGCGAGTACTCTTACCTGGTTATAACCTGTTTCACCTAAATAAAAAGTAAAGCCAATATTAACTAGTTGGTAGTCATCATCAGTGGGATAACCTGTTTGGCTGGAGTCGTTAGTCCAAACAACGTTGGTTGTTACATTATCAAATGATTCTTGGGGGACCGTTTGAAAGACATAAGCAGCACTGGCGGGAAACGTGACAACTAACAAGCTAACAAATTTAATAAATCTGCGGCAAATATTTTTGAGCGGTAGAGGTATAGCTAAGAAAATATTGGCTTTAGCGTATGATGCATTGTTGCAAGCCATATTTAAACAGGTAAGATATAGTCAAGTATCAGCATTAGGAAAATGCTTGTTTAGCTTCTTCCACTTCTACTGCAAGCTCATCGACGGTCTGAACATCAATTTCAGGAGAAAGTCCTAGTTTTCTGAATGCTGGGACGGTCGCTGGATCGATGTGAGCGTAAGGGTTTTTGTCGCTAGGGTAAGACTGGAGTTTAGCCACTGTTACAACGTCAGAATAATCTGCTTGAGGTTGTTCGTCACGAGTAAAGTCGCAACAAGCTTTTGGTACAATGACAATTTCTGGCGGAAACTCCCAAGCTTTTAAAATAGCTTGACCAACTTTACCGTTCAGGCGTTGTATTATTTTATCCAGTACTTCTTCGTTTTCTAAAATTTGCGGGTTATCTTCTGCGAGCGTCAATATTGGCAAAATTCCAATTTCGTGTACTAGTCCTGCTAGCGCTGCTTGATCGGGTTTTAAGTTGGTAAAATTACTGGCAAGTACATGACTGATTGAAGCGACTTCTACAGAATGTTCCCAAGATGCTCTGAGTCGGGTATCAATAACATCATGAGTTGCTTGAAACATTTGCTCCATTGCCAGCCCTGTAGCGAGGTTTCGCACAAAATTGATGCCCATTCTTGTGATTGCTAGCTGTAGATTGTCAACAACTACAGTACCGCGCATAAGAGGGCTGTTAGCCACTTTTACGATACGAGCTGCTAAAGCTGCATCTTGTCCAATAATCTTTGCCAAGCTGTTTGAGTTGATATCATCATCATTGACCGCTTCGCGAATTTTTAATGCGACTTCAGGTAAAGTCGGCAAGGTTAAACGGTCGTTAGATATCGCATCAACCAGTTCTGCAAGAAATTCTTTTTCTAAGCTCATAGTTAGTTTTCTAGTTTGATTAATTGACTATTTCAAGTATAGGATCAATTTTGTCTTTCAACTGAAAATTTTTATTATTCAATACATTATCTTTTGTTAATGCGAGAAGAGCGAGTTGGCCGTTTGAATTTTGTGCAAAACAGATAATATCAGCAACATTTTTATCATCAGAAACTATTTTGTCGTTTAAAGTGACATCATTGATTTTTTCTGAACGGAAAAGCTGCAGATGTGTTTTCAGTTTGCCTTTGTATTGCATACGTGCGATGACTTCTTGCCCAGTGAAACAGCCTTTTTTAAAATCTACTGCATTGAGTGTTGGTAAAGATAAGCTGTGCGGTAAAAATTCGCCCTGAGTGTCATGCTCTAACCACGGGATCTTATGTGTCGCCAGTTGATAAAGCCAATCTTCAGATGAACCTTGCAGTTCATCAATTGTTACATTGGTTGTCAATGAGTTCGTTGGTATAAGAGTAATGAGAAGCATTTGCTCATTAAAGTGTCCTGTTGCTTGAATTAATGAGTCGGTATTATTCATTGTGTTGTCTAATAATAGTTTAAGTGACTCAGAAAATGCGTTGTTTGAAAATCCCGAAACAACGATAAATTCGCTGGAGATATCCTCTATTTGAGTTTTAAAGAAAACCGCATATTTTTTAAGGTGATTAAGCGTTGTTTCAATGGTATTTTTAGCCTGAATAAAGTAAAAATCATCATCTTTCTTTATAATAAAACTCAGTGATATACAGCGACCTTGAGGGTTACACACCGCTCCTAGATATAAGGTGTCGGAAGATAGTGTTTGTGCATTTATGGTGATTTGACCTTGCAGAAACTTTGTAGAGTCTTGGCCGCTAATTTTAATGCAACCAAAATCGTCGATTTTATAATGGGTATGTCTTGGCATAATATTTAATTGCTTTAAAGTTGTGGGTAATGAAATGTTTGAACAAGTGTAACCGATAAAGTGTCCCGTGATAAATAACCCTTTACTGAAAAGCTTTACCCTTGTTAGTTAGAGGGGTATTATCTCGGCCAGATTATAAATGACGAGTGATAAATGCTTTATGACTTATGTGGAAAGGAGAGTGTTAAAGTGAAAATTGGTGCGGGTGAAAAGAGCATTGATTAACCATGAGTGAATGTACATTGAAGAAAAAACTTGCTTGGCAATGCCGTCGTGGCATGTTGGAATTAGATGTTGTACTTATTCCATTTTTAGAAAATCATTTTGATGAACTATCGGCTTCTCAGCAAGCAGATTTTGAAAAATTATTACAGCAGGCTGATCCTGATATCTATAGCTGGTTAATGGGATATGTTGTTTGCACCGATGCTTGCTTACAAGAAATCATTCAAATTATTCAGCAAAAAAATGTTGCGAAACCTAGTGATTTATAAACAAGGCTTCAGGGAGGTGAGAAGCTGCTTCTGGGGGTGTTAATTTTGAAATAATGTTTATAGGCGATA
>JAUIHB010000305.1 GCA_030432465.1 Gammaproteobacteria bacterium | reverse complement strand
CGTCGCATCGGTGTTGATCCAAAGTCGGATTTAACTCGTCGCATCGGTGTTGATCCAAAGTCGGATTTAACCCGTCGTATTGGTGTTGATCCAAAAGAAAAATTATCCCGCCTAGGAAATGGCGATAAACCTGCAGCTTACGCTCGTTTAGGAAATGGTGATAAGCCTGCGACTTATGCTCGTTTAAGTAATGGTGACAAGCCTGCAGCACAGGTTTAGAACGGTTGGTTAAACTCACTAAAAAGTTTTATATATTATTAAAAAATACTAATTATCATCAGGGCGATTATTAATTATAATTGTAACCTCTTGAATTTATAATAAAAAATGCTATGGCATAGTTTTTGTATGGTCATTATGAATTTTAAACTTCATAAACTAAGGAAAAACTATGTCGGTTTTATTAAATATACTTTGGATTATTTTGGGTGGTTTTTTTGTTTTTTGCGGGTATTTTTTAGGGGGCATAGTATTGTGTCTTAGTATTATCGGTATACCTTGGGGATTACAATGTTTCAAACTTTCCATTCTTGCACTTTTTCCATTCGGTTCTGAAGTCTCAGTACGTTTTCCTGACAGCACGCCTACCAGCGGGATCAATATTATTTTAAATATCATTTGGCTTATCTTTGGCGGTCTTTGGGTGGTTTTAAATCATTTGGTCTGGGGGGTGGTATTGTGTGTGTCCATTATAGGTATCCCTTTTGGCATACAACACTTTAAATTGATGAAGCTTGGTTTTACTCCTTTTGGACGACATATTACTGATTATTAGTATATGGCCCAGTAAGAGTATTATTTTTCTAAACTTTGTTTCTGGGGGTGTTTCGTTCTAGATTAAATGCTTTGCAATAAATCTTGTTGGAATTCTTTATTAATCCTGTAGAATTGCCAATCAAATCTAATTGAATTCGGTTAATTCTCCAACAGGTTAGAGAGAACTTTTCATGAGCAAAGCATTTCTAGATCACCTTCAACAGCAAATCAACGAACTTCACGAAACGGGTTTATATAAGGACGAGCGCGTTATTGATTCTCAGCAACAGGCTGATATTCATGTGACTAGCGGAGAAAGCGTCTTAAATTTCTGTGCAAACAATTACTTAGGCTTGGCTAATCATCCCGATTTAATTAGTGCGGGTCAACAAGGCCTTGATAAATGGGGCTACGGATTAGCTTCAGTTCGCTTTATTTGTGGTACTCAAGCTGTCCATAAAGAACTTGAAGAGCGGATTAGTCTATTCTTAGGAATGCAAGATACCATTCTTTATTCATCATGTTTTGATGCTAATGGTGGATTATTTGAAACTTTGCTGGGTGCTGAGGATGCGATTATTTCAGATGCGCTCAATCATGCTTCAATTATTGATGGTGTGCGTTTGTCAAAAGCAAAACGTTTCCGCTACGCAAACAATGACATGGCTGATCTGGAAAAACAGCTCATAGCGGCTAATGAGGCGGGTGCTCGTTATAAGTTAATAGCAACTGACGGTGTTTTTTCTATGGATGGCTTTATTGCAGATTTAAAGTCGATCTGTGACTTAGCAGACAAATATGATGCAATGGTCATGGTTGATGACTCCCACGCGGTTGGGTTTATTGGCGAAAATGGTCGGGGCACTCATGAGTATTGCGAAGTCATGGAACGAGTGGATATTATCACTGGTACTTTGGGAAAAGCCCTTGGTGGCGCTTCTGGCGGTTACACTTCGGGTAAAAAAGAGATCGTTGAATGGTTACGTCAGCGTTCAAGACCTTATTTGTTTTCAAATACTTTAGCCCCAGTAATTGCGGCTGCTACGATTAAAGTTCTGGATTTATTAGAAAGCGGTAATGAGCTGCGTAAAAAATTAAAAGATAATGCGGCTTATTTTAGAGAGAAAATGTCTGATCTAGGCTTCAAATTATTGCCTGGCGAACATCCTATTATTCCAGTGATGTTAGGCGATGCTTCATTAGCTAAAAAATTTGCAGATGAAATGTTAGCTGAAGGTATTTACGTAATTGGGTTCAGCTTTCCCGTTGTACCAAAAGGGCAGGCGAGAATCCGCACTCAAATGTCAGCAGCCCATGATTTTGCTCATATTGATAAAGCCGTTGCTGCTTTTGAAAAAGTGGGTAAAAAGCTAGGTGTGATCTAAAAGCTAGCTATTTAAAAATATTGACTAATTAGAGTAAAACTTATGAAAACCTTGGCAAAAATTCATCCTAAAGAAGGTATCTGGATGGAAGAGGCAGATAAGCCTTCTGTTGGCCACAATGACGTGTTAATCAAAATTAAGAAAACAGCTATTTGTGGTACGGATGTGCATATCTACAATTGGGACGAATGGTCACAAAATACTATTCCGGTGCCAATGACTGTTGGACATGAGTTTGTTGGGGTAATTGAAGAAATTGGTCAGGAAGTTCAAGGATTTAAAATTGGCGATCGAGTTTCTGGAGAAGGTCATATTACTTGTGGCCACTGTCGAAACTGCCGGGCAGGGCGACGCCATTTATGCCGTAATACTTTCGGTGTTGGGGTTAATCGTGCAGGTGCATTTGCAGAGTATTTAGCGATTCCTGCAGGTAATGCTTTTAAGTTACCTGATGATATCAGCGATGAAATGGCTTCCATATTTGATCCATTTGGTAATGCGGTACACACAGCATTGTCTTTTGACTTGGTTGGTGAAGATGTTCTGATTACAGGCGCTGGCCCTATAGGTATAATGGCTGCAGCCGTTTGCCGTCATGTTGGTGCAAGGCACGTAGTGATCACAGATGTCAATGAATACCGATTAGAACTAGCTAAAAAAATGGGAGCAACCCGAGCAGTGAACGTTGCCAAAGAGGACTTGAAAGATGTTATGAAGTCTTTGAATATGCTAGAAGGATTTGATGTTGGCTTAGAGATGTCGGGGGTACCTTCTGCGGTTCAATCAATGTTAGCAACAATTAACAATGGCGGAAAAATTGCCATGCTAGGTATTCCACCAAGTGACATGGCTGTGGATTGGAATCAGGTAATTTTTAAAGGCTTAGTGATCAAAGGTATATATGGTCGAGAAATGTTTGAAACCTGGTATAAAATGGTTTCCTTATTACAATCGGGGCTGGATATTTCTCCAATTATTACTCATCAGTTTGACGTTAATGATTTTCAGAAGGGGTTTGATATCATGCGTTCTGGGCAATCTGGAAAAGTTATTTTGAACTGGTAATTATAAAAAACATTGCGAGTACTCGCGTTATTTTAAAGTATTCGCTTCTACATTTTTGCAGTGTTCAGTTGTTTTATCAGAATTATGCTCAAAGACACGCTTTTTCTCTTTCATAAACTTTAAAGCTTCTGGTGATAGCTCTTTTACAGTTAACACGTCTTTTTGTTTTATCCCTAAAAGATCAATATCGAATTCATTATATAGCTGATTGATATCGTCGTGATTGAGGTCAACAGGATAGCCATAAACTAACAATTTAACACCCTGAGTGTTTTTTTGTATGTCGAGCCCTAAGTTATAAGACGATAGTTTTTGTATTGTTTTTGAAATTTGTTTTAAACGAGTTCTATCTTCTTCCTGAATTTTTCCTGTTTCTTTTTGGCGAAATTTTATGCCGGCTAAAGGGAGGATTGCCCACTCTAAAGTATTAGGTAAATATCTATCGTTAGTTGGTGTTACTCCAAGTTTTAGTAATTCATCAAAGAGTTGATTGTGAGAATAAGCTACTGAATAATCAAGTAAATTCATGAGGTTATAGGCTTTAGGTTCTCCGCCAATGATTCTATTGGGTTCTTCGACATATTGTACGAGCTCTATCAACTCTTTTTCACTCAGCGTTTCTGCACTAATAAACGCTGCGATATCTTCTACGGTCGGTGAGTGTTGCATTAATAGTTGCTGCCTTTCGGTTTGTGGAAGGTTTGCGTAATTCTCAAGTGCTTTTCTTGGGTAATTAATATTAGTAGAAATATAATCATAACCTGCATCCAAGATTGCCGATTGTCTCAACTGTAATATGCTTTGATCGTTTGTATGTTGGTAACTTTTTTGTCGATATAAATCTCTTCTCCATTGTAAAGCAAAATTTGGATTTTTATACTTGTGAAGAATCAGCGTAATATCATCGGCAGTAAAGCCTTCTGATAGTAAGTCATTCCCATCCCAAGTTTTATTCCAGCTTTTTTCAAGTTCAGTATTAATAGTATTTTCAGTTACGCAAGTGGAGTTATTACTAACATCGTCAGTTTTCTTTTTCTGCAAGGAAGTATTTAAGGGACTAGGGGGTGTTTTTTCTGTAGGGTGAGGGAACCATAAAAAAGCGACTAATACAGCTAGAAACATTAATAAAAACAATAATATTTTTAATATCTGACTCATAAAAAACTCTCTCCTTATGTAAAACAAATATTAAATAGCTTATTGTAGGCTGATCATTCTTAAAATATAATCCCCCAGCTCCCCAATATATCATAATTGGAAGAGCGGAAAAATATTTTAAACTAACAAATTAAAAAATATGAAAAAAGTAATTGCTATTATTTTTTTTGCTTTTTGCAAATAGTGCATTTTCGGATGAGTTAATTAGTTGCAGTAACTGCGATGATAGTCAGAAACAATCAGCTGCGTTAAGTAGGGCGATATTGGTGGTCAGACTTTTAAAACTGTGCACGTTTTTGACTTGGAAAAAACAATGTTAAAAGCTTTAACATTGCTGTTGGGTATTTTGGTGGTGGGTATGGAAACGGTCCTGGAGGTTATAACCCTGACGCTAGATTTGTAAACTCATTCCCTGTTGGAACTCCTTCCGATGTAAAGGCTAAAGTTGCCAAGCTTCGAATTGATTTACTAACTCTTACAGAACAATACAAGGATTTAGGTATTCCTGCCGATGTGGTTCCAAATGGTTGGAATTTATATGCGTGTAATAGCTGTCAAACTAATCTCGGAAATTATATTAATGAAAACGCTACTTTGGGTATGCGAATTGTAGGTTTCTTTAA
>JAUIHB010000304.1 GCA_030432465.1 Gammaproteobacteria bacterium | reverse complement strand
ACCAACAGCAAAGTCAGCCATGTCTATCATTTCTTGTACTTCGCCATCACCTTCAGCTTTACTTTTCCCCATTTCAAGAGAAACAAGGCTACCTAATGCGTCTTTCTTTTCTCTTAAAGCATCGCCCATTTGTCTTACCAGCTCTCCTCTTAGTGGGGCTGGAATAGAGCGCCACTCAATAAAAGCTTGTTCTGCTTTTTCAACAATGGTGTCATAATCTTTTTCGGAAGCGGCGTAGACTTTTGCAATTTCTTCGCCATTGGCAGGACTGATCGATGTTATTACTTCTGATTGTTCGGTAGACCATTGGTCAACTCCCCAGCAAGCGCCAGAATTGACAGAATTAATACCTAGTTCAGCTAATATATTCATTGTGTTCCTCAAGTGTTGTTTTATTTGGATGACTGTATAGCGATTAAAATCGTCACGATTAAGTATTTGTTTGAATTGTTAGCTAATTGACCGAAAACACGTGCGAAGCTCTTTAATGATATAATGCATTTTCATTATGAACTTTAATAAGTTTAACGGGCTAACAAACAATTACTTTAGCGTCAACTTTAATTGGTTCTACATTTTCATCTTTCAACAAATTTTTTCAGATGGAAAAATGTGGCGCAAAGATACCATTGCTTAAACGGAATAGCCAGTTTAATCTCGTTTAAAACACGCTTGAAATCGAGTATATCCCGCTAATTAGCGACTTTTAGCGTTTTTTTTGTAAATATTTAATATCAGTTTCAATGAGATATTTTTGTTAAATAAGATACAATTATTTCAGTTATCAACGTTACGGTAATCGGGCTTACAACATAACGATAAAGTATGTAATATTAGTGATACAGTGGTTTCTTTATTTATTTGAGATTGTTAAAAAAAGCAACTATCTCTTAATTTACCTTGAATTCAAAGGGTAAATATCTTAATTTACGGGCGTAATTTTAATACTGGTTTGATATTTAAGTCAGATATTAATGCTTTAATTATTTGATGTTCATTGTAATAAATGAAATAAACCGACAGTAAAAGGGCGGAGTATGACTAGCCAAACAAAGCAAAGAGTAGATGATATGAGTACCCCAAAAGAGGACAAGAAGTATCAGGAATGGAATCAAGAACAATTAGTGAAAATTCAAAAATTTTGCTTTACAAAAGGTGTTCAAATTAAAGGTTTTCAGCAAAAAAGATGTATGGCATTACCTCCCATTTTAGGCATTTTTTATGTTAATTCTACAGAGAAGGGTGATGATTATTGGCTAATTAGTGGTGAAGTACCGACAGATATAGCACCAGCTAAAGTCGCCAAAGATGCACGAGATTTATTACGTTACTTTTCAATGTCTTGGCATTTAAAAGCTGCCAGAATTGAAGAGGCTATCGCTGAAGGAAAACAGTTAGGCGATAAAGAAACTCAAGAGAAAGTGGTCAAAGAATTAATCCAAAAAGCTGAGGGGTTGTCTCAGTTACATCAAGATGAATCACTTTGGAAAAATACGGGTTTAACTATTTCTTAAAGTTTAGTTTCATAACAAACAACTTATAAAGCAAGTATCAAAGTTAGTTAATATTGAAAAACATAAAAAAGCCGATTGATATCGGCTTTTTTATTAGCTGTTTAAAAGTGAGTTAATACTCCCACCAACAAGTTTGCCACCAACTAATGAACTCATCAAAATCTATATGGCCATCATTATTTTGATCAACCAAGTCAAAGCCTTTTTCACCTTGCTCAGTTGTTGTATTAGGTGAAATTACTTGAAGTAGTTGCGTAAATTCCTTTACGTCAATTTCGCCATTATTGTCACGATCAAAAAATGAGAAATTCTCTTTAATTTCAGCCAGTTGTTCTTCTGGAATTTGACGAGTTTCGGTCATCTTATATAGCCTATTGTTTAAGTTAACTGTGTAAAAATTGTTTATCTGAAAATTTAATTTATAAAATTATTTTGAATCTAAAGTAAACTCTTCTACCCGATAATCGACATTCCGTTTTTTCAGGTAGTCGAGAATAAATGTATAAGCTCCATCTTGTGCGCCTAAAGTTTCAGGAGCAATAATCCCTTCTTGAGGGGGATTTGCCAGAACATAGTTTGCAACTGCTGTAGCTGTGTAGCCAGTTGTTCTAGCCATTGATGTTGTTTCTTCGTTCCCCTTGTCTAGCATACGGTAAATATAACGTCGCTTTTTACCATTTTCTTCGCCTTCGACGGTAATTCTCATTACAGTAAATTCTTCGTCTGAATTGCGTAAACGCCAATTATCTTGCAAAATTCTTGCAGTAACATCAATTGGGCGAAAAGCCATACCTTCTAGCTCTAAAGTTTCTTGAGAGAAAAAACCTGATTTTTGTAAAACTTGAATGTATTCTGCATGTCCAGGATAACGTAGCGTTTTTTCTTTCATATAAGGTATATGATCCATGGTCTGAATCAAAGTTCTTAGACCATCGGTATTAAATGCTTCCAGTGTTCCAACTCGTTTAATTTCCATTAATTCGCAGTCAGATAAAGGTTCACGAGTAACTAACTCGCCATTTTCAACATAACGGGCAGGTCTTGTATACTCTTCAATAACATCGATCGGAGAGAAAGGTGCTTTGTAGTTGAAAGGCCATTCACGTTTGCTTGGTAAACCACCGACTAAACATTCAAAACTTCTTACTTCAATTTTTGTATCAAGGTAGCCTAGGATAATATTGTCCATACCGGGAGCAACACCACAATCAACAAGTGCATAGACTTTATTTTTTTTGGCTAAATAATCTAAGTCAAAACAGTTTTCAGGAAAAAATGAAATATCGACAACATTTTTCTTCGCATTTAAAATTTTCTTGAGCGTTGCAAATCCCATAAAGCCAGGAACCGCACAAATAACTAAATCAAATGGTGCGAGAATATCTTTGTAATCATCTGACTCTTTGAGATCGAAAATCTCTGTTTCGATATTATTGTTTATTTTTTTTAGTCCAGCCAATTGTCTTTTATTTTTATCAATTGCTGTTACAGAGTGGTCGTTTGCAAGATCAACCGCCATAGCGCTACCAATCATTCCTGCTCCCAACACTGCAATTTTTGTCATTGATTACTCCAAGTTTTTAATGAGTTTTTCTTTTTTGTTAAGCGTGCGTTGTATTAATAATATTAAACACATATTTATCGATGTTGAATTTTATCGGGCTGGTGCTGCCTTACCGGTTTCTATATCGTAAGGTGTGATTAAAATGAGAACACCTAACAATGGATGGTCAAAGTAATGTAGCTCGCCACTTCTTAGTCTTCTAGATTGAGTTAGAGGATAATTAAACAGTCGCTCAATATACATTTTTTCTGTTTCTGTCTGTAAGAAATTTTCGTCAATTTCCCAAGTAAACTGAGAGTTATTGGCTTGCAATAATTGATTAATCTGTGACTGCTTCTGTGGTGTATTTTTATTGCTTTCACTCGATGTTGGTTGTTCATCTAAAGGGTTTTTTTGGGAAAAATCATTGCTATTTAATGGCTGTGTTTGATTGAAGCCTAAGCTCTGGCTATCATCAGCATCTGGATTTTCATGTAAAATTGACAAGTCGATGACTTCAACAGCCTCTTTATCTGGGCGTCGTAAGAATAAATCAGTTTTTACGTGTAAATAGCGATTAACATAAATATTAATTACACCATCTAGCTCTGGAACCCAAGGCAGGGCGATTTTCTCTGGATTTTCGTTTGCCGTAGTGTTGAGAGTATTTTCTTTTAAATTATCTGAATTCTGAGGAAGAGCTAATTGATCGGTTGCTAAGCCTCTATCTTGATGAGCATTTTCATTAGAAAAGTCATACTCAGACTCATTATGACTATTATTCAGTATGTTATGAGTTTCATTTTGGGCATTTTGGAAAGAGCTATTCAAACTATTTAAATTAGATTTTTCGTGAATAATTTTATTACCATCAAACTTATAGCTTTCACTAAAGTCCTGACCACCAGCTATTCTGATGTTTTGGGCATTTTTAGCATCATAAACCGGTTGTCTCCATGCGTAATGCGCCAGTACTTGATATTCTGGGTGACGTTTTAAACTGTTGCTTTCATTTTTGAGCTGTAATTGGTTTTCGGACAAGCGTTTAAAGGCTTTATCTAGCAATGCATCATTAGCATCGGCAAACGAGCTTGTTACTTGATTTTCGAGCTTATTTTCTGTTACTGGGCTTTCTGCTGTGTTCAGTTCGTCTGACTTAAGGTTTGATGGCTCCGCTGAAACTTTATCTTCATAGGGCTGTAAAAAGTCAACATAGTTGTCTGGTAGCTTAAATTGTGCATTTTTATCCCATGATTCTTCATATAAACCGCGAGAACTGGTTGATTTATAAACAATTATTTCAATTTCAAACCACCGTTCGTTAGAAGCTTTAACAGTTGCTTGGGATAAAATGCCTGAAAACGCCACGGCGATCACAGAGAGTTGTTTTGTCAGTCTTTTCATAGTGTTACGTAATTTCCCAGAGAAAGCTGGCCTAAATCATATTGGTATAGTTGAATACTAACCTTTAGCTGGTAAGCGTTTCAATTAAAGAATCAATTTGTTGCAAACGTTGTTGCAAACTTTCATTTGGACTAGCGACTTTTAAGGTGGTTCCTTGTTCAAGTCTATATTTAGTTGGGTTATTCTGAATAAGTTGAATTAACTTACTGGTATCAATCTTGGGTTCTGGATTAAACTCCATCACTATATTGCTTGTATTGGCTTCCAGCTTTTTTACACCGAGCTTGGATAAGCTTAATTTTAATTCAGCTGACTGAAATAAAGCGTTAGTGGGTTCAGGCAATAAGCCAAAACGATCAATCAATTCAACTTGTAGTTCACGTAATGCTTTTGCATTTTTTGCGTTGGCGATACGTTTGTATAAGGAGAGTCGTAAACCAACATCGGGGATATAAGTCTCTGGTAATAGGGCGGAGGTGCTTAAATTAACTTCTGTTTGTTCATCTTGAGTGATTTTTAAAGAGGGTTCA
>JAUIHB010000303.1 GCA_030432465.1 Gammaproteobacteria bacterium | reverse complement strand
AGAAACAAACTCTTTCACGATTAGCTTCATTAGTGAACCAGAGGATACCTTCAAAGACAGTTACCAAATATTTTTTGAGCGGGCTAAAAATGTGTGTGCCGAAAAAGAGCTTTTAATTCATGCCTTCATGTCTGATACTCACAATTCCAGTAATATGATGCATGTTGCTGGTACAAATTTCTATATGTCTGTACCCAATAGTAAAAGACACGCGTTCGGTATGTTCTACTGTAATCCAACTGACACTCAGAAAGAAAAAGTTGCTCAAAGACAAGAAAAAACTCAACAAGAATGTACTGAGTTCAAAAAAAAGAACCCCGAGTCATTAAGTCAGATAGAAATAAGATTCATTGATTATTGCGACTCTCTAAAAGCTTCGGGTGTTTATTGATTCCTTAACATTTGCTCAATCATTTGAAAAAAATAAAAAACAAACTTAGACAAATGGCACTCACGCCACAAAAGCAGATAAAGCGATTAGCGATAGGTACGGCATTATCGCTTTTTTTCATTTTGCTAATGACTATTTTTTCCCAGTCACTTTCTTCATGGCAGTTTTATTTACTTGTGATGTTATTATTAGCGAGTATTCTTTACGCGATTCCCGGTTACATTGGCATTTGGATGTGGCGCATGCGCAATTTCTTTTTTGACCTGAATTAAAATGAAACCAGTTTTTCACAACAGCATCATATTTCTGTCTGCAATTTTATTTGTGTTGCTGTTTGTTGGTGTTACCACCCCAGAAGAAAACCCATTTGAAAAAGAAGTTTGGAACGCTGGTCACTTTTTCTTATTTGCAGGAATAAGCTTTTTAATCAATACGCACCCCTCAGCTCAGAAACGTCCATTTTTTATTCTTTTTCTGTTTACATTATTGTTCAGTCTAACTTTAGGGCTGATTACTGAAAGCTTACAATTACTTGTTGGACGTAATTTTGAGTTCTTAGATATTTGGCATGATATTCTAGGCGGTTTTTTTGGTTTTTTTATTATTCAAATATTCAAAACCTCAATAACAGCAGAAAGAGTACGTAGAGCTTTACTAGCACTTTGTATTTTATTATTAGGTATCAATAGCTTACTGTTTGCTATCTATAATAAACTTCAACAGACTATTCAGTTTCCGGTTATAAGCTCTTTTGAAAGTGATAATGAACTCACTAACTGGCACACAACTGCCACTAATATCAGCCTAACATCCAGCCCCACTAAAGAGGGAAGCTTTGCATTAAGTGCTACATTTTTAGCTAGCCAATATCCAACCATTGCCTTACATAATTTTCAGAACAACTGGCAAGGCTACACAAGTTTTAGTTTTCACATTTATAATCCGCAATCCAGAGAATTATCATTAACTTTAAAAATTGATGATAAACAACATTCTCAGTCTGGTTATTTATATGCTGATCGATTTAATCAAGTAATTACCCTGCCTTCTGGTTGGTCATTTCACAAAGTCTCATTAGTGAATATAATTAACGCACCACAAAATAGGCAGCTCGATATAACACGTTTGAGTAGTGTCAGCTTTTTTCTAGTCGAGCCTTCTCAAACAACCTTATTATTTTTTGACGAACTACGTCTCAATAAAAATTAAGCAAAATACTCAGCTAATGCTCAATTCGCCAATAAGGTGTCTCCCCATAATATTGGGACAAATAGTTAATTAACTGTCGCACTCTTCTCGATAAGTGACGATTCTTAGGGTAAACCGCATAAGCATTAATTTCATTATCACCAATATTGTCACACAATAAGGTTTTAAGTTGTCCTGTTTTAATTGGTTTATAGCAAACAAAATCAGGAGACATAATTAACCCTTGACCGTCGATTGCAGCTGAGCATAAAAAGTCGCCATTATTGGCAGTCATTGCGCTTGGAATACTAATATGAACATATTTGCCTTCATCATCCCTAAAACTCCAACTTTCTGGTGAACTACTATACTGTAATTTAACATGTCCATTTTTTAACTCTTGCGGCGTCTTTGGTTCACCGTACTGTTTTAAATAACCAGGGCTTGCACAAAGCACAAGTTTAATGCTGGTTATTTTTTTTGCAATCAAACTAGAGTCTTTTAAGCGGGCAATCCGGATGGCTAAATCAAATCCCTCTTCAATCAAATCGACCTGACGATCATTGAAATCTACATCGAAAATAACTTGAGGGTGAATCTCTTTAAACTGGAGCAAAGCAGGACTTAAGTGTGATAAACCAAATGATAATGGTGCGGCTATTTTTATTCTTCCAGCTAAAGCACAATGTTCATCATGAATATGAGACTCAACCTCAGCAACGTCCTCAATAATTCTTAAACATTGCTGATAATAGCTTTTGCCTAATTCGGTCAACGTTTGTGTTCGAGTTGTTCGTGTTAACAACGTGACACCTAAACGTTTTTCCAACTGGTTTAAACGACGACTAATCGCAGATTTAACCGTATTTAATTGTTCGGCAGCCTTTGTAATACTTCCAGCTTCTACAATTCTCACAAAGGTTTGCATATCCTCAAATTGATTCATTTTTGCTCCACTTTGTTAGTGACCAGCATTCAAGGTTTCTTGGCGATTCAAACTCATAATGTTGGTTATCAATGGGATCTACAAACCGTAATTTTTTAGCCAATAACTGTAATGGTTTTTCAAAATCGCTTTCAGCTCGCTGCGGCAATAATTGAGGATAAAAGTTGTCATTCAAAATAGGCATTCCAATATTTAACATGTGTAATCGTAGCTGATGTGTTTTTCCGGTGATTGGTGATAGTTGAAAAAAACCTAACCTCCCTTTAGTTTTCATTAATTTAATATGACTCTGTGAATTCACAGCGCCACTAATTTCTTGTCGTAAAAATGTAGGCTGGCTTTTTACAATACAACTTTTCACCCGCCACTCGTTAGGCGTAATGTTCCCTGTTATTGGTTGCTCAGCATTAAGTTCTGCAACCGCATGGTATTGCTTAATCATTTTTTTGTCTGCAAAAAGCTTATAATATAAAGGGCGAGATTTTGCATTTGTAGAGAAAATAACCAGCCCCGCAGTATCCTTATCTAAACGGTGCAATGGTGCAATATCTGAAAGCTTTAGCTCATTGCGCAACCGCTCTAGTAAACACTCATTCACAAAACGGCCACCCGGTGTAACAGGCAAGAAGTGAGGCTTGCAGGCTACCACAAGGTGGGGTGTTTGGTGGAGGATCGTATGTTTAAAAGGAATCTCTGGTTCTTTTTCCACTTCACGAAAGTAACATAAACGCCTGCCCGCTTTACAAGATGACTGCAAATCGACGGTTTCACCATCAAACCAATTGACTAACCCTCTTTCAATCCGATTTTTCCAAATATCATTGCCGATCAATGGAAATCGCTCACTCAAAAAATCAAGAACCGTATCCCATTTAACTCCAGCATCGGCAGGCAAAGTAACTTCAGAGGCTTTTCGCGCTCGAGCCATAAAACTCCCCTAATTTTGGCTATATGTTTTTTCAGCAATCTTGCTTCTATTTCAGCAAGCCTATTGTTCTTATTTTTAGAACTATGATTTCATTTTTTAACTGTTTATCTATTTTTTGTCAACTGTAAAATGGATTCATCAAATCAATTTTAACTCTTTTTGGAGAATCTCATGAACCCAATCAATCAATACAGCAGTTTAATCGGACGCTTATTAATCAGTGTGATTTTTCTGATGGCAGGCATTAGTAAAATAACCGGATACGCTGCAACTCAAAGCTATATGGAAGCCATGGGAGTCCCAGGGCACCTACTTCCGCTTGTAATAGGCACGGAAATACTGGGGGCTATCGCAATCATCATAGGCTTTCAAACTCGAGCTATCGCCTTTTTATTAGCAGGCTTCAGTATTGCATCAGGCTTTTTCTTTCACTTTGATTTTAATGATCAAACTCAATCAGTCATGTTTATGAAAAATATAGCTATTGCCGGTGGATTTTTATTCTTAATTGCCAATGGTGCGGGGCAACTGTCACTCGATGCACGCTTAGCCAAGTAATTATTATCAATAATATAAAACAAGCATGACCATAAAGGAAAACACAATGAAACCAACCATTTTACATATCAATTCTAGTGCAAGACATAATGACTCTGTTACACGTGAGAACTCATTACTACTAACTCAAAATCTTGCTAAAAAATATCCTCAGCTTCACATTAAAGAGCGCGACTTAAGTATTGGTTTACCCTTTATTGATGAACAATGGGTTGCGGCAAATTTTACACCAATAGAAAATCGAACTGATTCTCATAGAGATAAATTAAGCTTTTCAGATAACCTTGTATCTGAACTTGAACAAGCAGAGCACATTATTATTGCCGTGCCAATATACAACTTTAGTGTACCGGCAGTTCTAAAAGCCTGGATTGACCTCGTTGCTCGAGCAAGTCTAACTTTCAAATTTACTACACAAGGTTCGGTTGGATTGCTAAAAAACAAAAAGGCTTATTTAGTCATTGCTTCAGGCGGAACTCAAGTTGGTAGCGAAATAGACTTTGCAACCAATTATTTAAAACATGTACTAGGCTTTATTGGTATTACTGACGTCGTAGTAATTGATTCGTCAACGATTAACGCCGAAACAGACGATACTAAACGAAAACAAATTGCAGCTTTTTTATAAGCGGTTAAATAACATCGCGTAATTATCGACTTAATGAATAATTACCGACTTATTTTTTCCAGGCAATGGAGGACAAAATGATGAAAAATTCAAGAACCATCCACAAAGTGATTAATGGGTTACCAGCATCCGATGGTGATGGCGTCCAACTCACTCGCATCATCGGTTCACCTTACTTAAACCAACTCGATCCATTTTTGTTGTTTGATCAATTTGGCTCAGATCAGCCACAAGACTACATTGGAGGCTTTCCAGCTCACCCACATCGAGGTCGGGGTTCTGACTCACCATGTCAAGCATCGCCCACGCTTCCTCGTCGGCCTCGGCGGCATCCCGCTGTCCCTGGTCATCGAGC
>JAUIHB010000302.1 GCA_030432465.1 Gammaproteobacteria bacterium | reverse complement strand
AACGGGTGCACGTTGCTCGGTTGTATGTTTTAGTTTGTGCCTGAGCAATTTGCGATAACTCACCTTCATTGAAAATAAAATTAATTGTTGCTGTTTTATTACGCACAGCGGTAGCTAACTCTATTCCGGTCATTAAAAACGCGCCATCACCAACAATGCTAACAACCTGTTTGTGTGGAGCACTCATTTTAGCGCCAATCGCTGCGGGAATTGCATAGCCCATACAATTAAAATCGGTTGGTAAAATAAAACCTCTAGGCTGATAAACTGGCATTAGTTCAGCAGTTAAAAAAGTGTGGTTACCATCGTCAACAACAATAATGGCATCATTATCCAACTGCAGTCTGAGTTCATCAAAAAAACGTAATGGGTTAACGCAATTATCTTTATCATGTTTATGCCACTCAAGACGAAATGCTGCTTTATCTTTGGCAATTTGATTAACCAGCGTTTCATTATCTCTAGCAGGAACAGCAAATTTAAGCTTTTCATAAAGTGCACTCAATCGTTTTCTGGCATCTCCAACTAATGCGATCTGAGCAGGATAATTTTTATTAATAACCGTTTCATCAATATCAATATGAATGAGTTTTTTAGGGACGTTTAAACCAAAACTTCCTGTACCAACTTCACTAAATTTTGCACCAATAACCAATAAACAGTCACAATGTTCAAAAGCTTTGCGCGCAGCTGGTACCGCAGAAGGACCAAATCCAAAACCGAC
This sequence comes from Gammaproteobacteria bacterium, assembly GCA_030432465.1. Taxonomy (GTDB): domain Bacteria; phylum Pseudomonadota; class Gammaproteobacteria; order Enterobacterales; family Kangiellaceae; genus Aliikangiella. The sequence continues at coordinate 4,287 of JAUIHB010000302.1, read as the reverse complement.
ATGCAGTGGATGTTCAGCACTAAAGCTACTTAAGCCCTGCAACGTTGTGGCTACAGGTGCGGCAATATGTTCTGCAATTTTCTTTACCTCAGCCACCGCATCAACAGCTCCCCAACCGACAAAAATACCGGGTCGTTTAGCCGAGTCTAAAATGCCAACAGCCTGTTGTATCGACTGCTCATCCAGTAGCTCATCTTTATTCTGTTCGCAAAACTCAGGCAGATGCGACAACTCTCCCTTATCCATTTGTAAATTAACTGGAAGTTCAATAAATACCGGCCCAGGTTGACCTGATATCGCGACTTGATAAGCCGCAAAAATTGTTGTGACAATCGAATCATGAGATTCAATTTTAAAGGATTGTTTAGTAATTGGAGATAATAGTTGGTGTTGATCAATATCATGTAACTGATACTGAAATTTGGAGTCACTTCGGATCCCACCCGATATCACCAGTAACGGAATGCCATCTAAATAAGCTTCCCCAATTCCGCTGGCAGCATGAGTGACCCCAGCTCCCGGCACAATAATCATGCAACCAATTTGCTCACTCACACGACTTACCGCATCGGCCATAAATGCTCCACCACACTCATGGGTAACCAGTTTAGGCGAAATTTTATCCGATGAATTCAGCTCATCATACAGCTCAGTATTGTGTACTCCAGGGATCCCAAAAGTCAGTTTAATTGGCAACTGCTCTAACGCATATCTGACTAACCAAGCACCTGATCGCCTCATAAACTTTCCTATTATTTTGAAACATCAACTTAACTTATAACTTTTAGCCTATTCGGAAAAGAAAATCCAATAAATTCAATTAGGTATTCTAACAACAATGAGAAGAATTTCTTTGTTCTGTAGGAGAAATATTGGAAAAGACAGGGAATTTGCGCCAAAAGTCGATTAGTTTTGGCGCAAATTATTCTGGATGTTAACGTATGTTTATGCGAATAAAAAATTAAATGAATTATGCGTTGACCACTTGTGCAACCGCTTTTTCGAAAGCACGCATTCCTTGCTCAATTTCAGCCTCAGTAACTACTAATGATGGGGCAAAACGCAAAACATTTGGCCCAGCCATTAACATCATCATGTTATGTTCTAGTGCTGCAACAATAAAATCGCGAGCTCGGCCAACATACTTGTCGTTAAGTGCTGCACCTATCAATAAACCTTTACCGCGCACTTCATCGAAGATTTCATACTTTTCATTAATCATCTGTAATTTAGTTTCAAACAAAGCTCGTTTTTCATTAACCCCATTCAACAACGCTTCATTATTAATCAAATCAAAGGCTTTACTTGCGACCGCGCAACCAAGCGCGTTTCCACCATAAGTACTACCGTGAGTTCCGACTTTTAGTGCTGCAGCAAATTTTTCTTTGGCTAGCATAGCGCCAATTGGAAATCCGCCACCAAGCGCTTTTGCACTTGTCATTACATCAGGTTCTACACCAAAATGCATGTAAGCGAATAATTTGCCTGTACGCCCCATACCTGTTTGTATTTCATCCAAAATCATAACCGCATTATGTTTATCACAAAGCTCTCTGACTTTTTCCATAAAAGCTTGTGTCGCAGGAATAATTCCACCTTCGCCTTGAACAGGCTCTAAAACGATAGCGCACGTTTTATCAGAAACCGCTTGTTCCAGCATTTCGATATTATTGAATTCAAGATGTGTAATGCCTTGCGGGAGCGGCTCAAACCCCTCAGTATATTTAGGTTGACCACCAACGCTTACGGTAAATAACGTTCGCCCATGAAATGATTGTTTAAATGAGATAATTTCATTTTTTTCTGAACTAAAATTTTCAGATGCATATTTACGTGCTAATTTAAATGCGGCTTCATTCGCTTCACCACCTGAGTTAGCGAAAAATACCTTATCAGCAAATGTGCCCTGCACAAGCTTATCAGCTAACTCAAGTGCCGGCTCGTTTGTAAAGACATTACTTAAATGCCAAAGCTTGCTCGCTTGATCTTTTAACGCAGATACCAGCTCCGGATGACAATGTCCTAATGCATTAACAGCAATACCACCGGCAAAATCGATATATTCATTGCCATCCTTATCCCAAAGCTTAGCGCCTTCGCCTTTAACCGGAATAATCTTCAACGGTGAATAATTTGGAACCATTACCTTGTCGAAAGTTTCCCGAGTTACGTTTGTCATGATTTTTTCCTACAATTAATTTTTATGTGAAATTGAATAATGTGAATCTAAATAGTCGTATTCCAGCAGTATCATCGCTAATTTTCTCAGGGGTTTCCAGTCTTCTCACTATCTTTTTTGTCTATTGCTACAATATTCCAATGTTATAGCAAAAATTTAATCTAGACATATCAGTTTCAACACCTTATATTTCTACCTTCATCCGATAAAAATAGAATAAATAACAATGAGTTAGATTACTTTTATAAACTTGTTAAGCTCTTAAATATAACACCTCAGCCCCGTCCAGAAAAAGCCTCCTCAAATCAAACCAGTATTGAAGCAGCAAAATCCCAGTTACCGAAAGACTGATAGTTGAGTATAATGCTGGGAAATTTCAATAATTTAGTAAAAATTCAATGGGAGTTCCTTTTCTATGATGGTAATCCGTCCGGTTAATATGGATGATTTAGATGATATTGTTGCATTAGCAGCCAAAACTGGCAGCGGGCTGACAACATTGCCCCATAGTGAAGAACATTTGCGAGATAAAATTGAAGGCTCTCTGAAAGCATTCGATAAATCATCCGGCGATCCATTAGATGAATGCTACCTTTTTGTACTGGAAAATACACAGACAGGTAAAGTTGTTGGTACCAGTGGTATTGTAGCAGCAGTTGGAAGCACGCAACCTTTTTATACTTATAAGTTGAATACCGAAGTGCATTATTCCAAGTCAATGGATATTTACCGTAAACTGAATTTTCTGACACTCACAAATGACTTCACTAACACATCAGAAATCTGTACCTTATTTTTATCGCCAGACTCACGAGGTGGTGGAAACGGATTGCTATTATCTAAGTCACGCTTTTTATTCATAGCACAACACCCCAATCGTTTTGGTGATCGAGTTGTCGCTGAAATGCGAGGCATATCCGATCAGAATGGACATTCCCCCTTTTGGGAAAGCGTTGGTCGACATTTTTTTGGTGTAGACTTTGATACAGCTGACAAAGAAAATGGTGAAGGCAACAACCAATTCATTGCAGAACTAATGCCTCATCATCCAGTGTATGTCCCAATGTTATCACCAGAAGCTCAAGCAGCTCTGGGGCAAGTACATCCCCAAACTCGACCCGCTTTAAAAATGCTGAAGGCAGAGGGTTTTCGTTATACTGGCTATGTTGATATTTTTGACGGTGGGCCAACCATTGAATCGCCGACGGATGAAGTACGAAGCATAAAAGAAAGCTTTGAACTTCCTATCGAAATAGGCACAACACCGAGTGATGGTAAGATGCACGCATTACTTTGTAATACCGAATTAAAATCTTTTAGAGCTTGCTTAGCAAAACTAGCTCCACCGATTGATAACAAATTGTACATTGATCCTGAAACAGCTGGCGCATTAAATGTACAAGCTGGCGATAAAGTAAGAATTCGCTATTACTAAAGCTTATAGTGATTAATCAACAACCCAGTTCATCGCTCCAGTTCACTGAAGTTGTATTCAGTGAAAAATAAACAAGTTAATAAGTGAAGGGTCTTCCACTTAACCAAAGCGACCACGTTTTTTTAGTCAAATTGAATCAAGAAAGAGTATTAACATGCAAGCTTTTGAAGTTAACTTTGATGGTCTGGTAGGACCGACTCATAATTACGCAGGTTTATCTGTTGGTAATGTAGCCTCATTAAAAAATGCTGACCAAGCATCGAATCCCAAACAAGGAGCTCTACAAGGCCTCGAAAAAATGAAAGCTTTGTCTGATATGGGACTTAAACAAGCAGTTTTACCTCCGCTAGAAAGACCTGATGTTCACGTACTCCGTCAACTAGGCTTTTCTGGTAGTGACGCGCAAGTCATTCAGCAAGCAGCGAAACAAGCGCCAGCGGTTTATGCAGCAACCTGCTCAGCCTCAAGTATGTGGACTGCGAATGCTTGTACTGTCTCACCCAGCGCAGATACACAAGATCAACGAGTTCATTTTACTGCCGCCAATCTATCCAACAAATTCCATCGCTCAATAGAGTCACCGACAACTTCAAGAGTTTTACAAGCAATTTTTAATAATGAAAAGCATTTTGCTCACCACCAACCACTCCCATTAGGCGATCATTTTGGAGAC
>JAUIHB010000301.1 GCA_030432465.1 Gammaproteobacteria bacterium | reverse complement strand
ATACTTCTTTTGCACTGATATCTTCCTCAGTTTTATCAATCAATTTAACTTGAATAGAGTGACCACGAAGAAAATCAGTTAACGGCTGAATGCTTTCATGGATATCAGTCATATCACTATCTGAGTCTTCAGCACAGAATAAAACCACTTGCTCAGCGCCTCTTAGAAAAGGTAGTGCATCGGCGATTGAACGAGCAGCTTCCTTACTTGCATTCCAAAATAGAAGTACTTTTTTCACAGGAAGATTTAAAGAGCGCTCATCTGATAAGACCAGAACAGGTGGACTCGTTTCAACAGCTATATTTCCCGCGCTAGCCGATAAACCACTAAGTAAGTCGTCATTATCAAACTGATTATCAACAATAACTAAATCATGGTAGTTACCAAATTTTGCAATAAGACTTTGCGGTGAACCGACACTACTTTGCCAGCTAAATTGACAAGATTGTGCGGTTACAATGGACTGTACTTTTTGTTTAACCAATTTCTTCTGCTCATCAATCGTTTCTTGATGGTTTTTTTCATCGGCAGAAATCATTGTAGCCGTTGCTGTTGCTGCAATTGCAGGTGCAACCATTGGATTAACTTGTAAAGGCGGCTCAACAAAAAGCCCACTTAAACTTGCATTAAAATAACTCGCAATTTGAAGACTTTCTCGCAACCTTTTATCGCAACGTTCTGTTGCATCTAAATGAACTAAAATACGTTTAATTGACATAATTGACCTCTAAGATATTAGCATAAATAAGTTTTAGCGAAATACGCTTTGATTCCACTGATTTTGTCTAAATTTATCTTCAAGAATAAGACTTTTTAGTAGTTTTGGCTCAAGTTTTTGAGTAGATTTTGTTGTCGCCTCGACAAAACATTGAAAAATTTTTCTTTGATTTGAAAGATAAGGTAAATACTCAGGATGCCACTGCACTCCCATTAAAAATTGATGATTGCTTTCAATTCCTTGAATTATGCCATCCTGATCTAGAGCCATAATTTTTAAGCCATTTCCAAGTCTTTTCACCGCTTGTCGATGTAGATTATTTACATATAGCTTTGTCACTTTCAGGCACTCATAAATACGGCTAGAACGTATAATTTTTACTCTTTTAATCGGTAAACCCGTTTGGTATTTACAAGAAAACTCTCGCATATCGGTGATATCGGCAAACAAACTACCTCCCATTAAAATATTGATTAATTGAGCTCCTCGGCAAATACCTAACACTGGGATTCCCTCAGCAATACAATGCTCAGCTAAACGAATCTCAAAGCGATCTCGCTCGATATCATATAACCTTAAAGAGTTTTTCTTTTCCCCATAGTGAGTAGGATCAATATCATTACCCCCTCCAATAACTAGTCCATGAATAGGACTTTCGGGATATGGATTTTGTGAGGTTAAATAACAGCTTTTCATTCCAAAATGGTTTAGTATAAAGCGTGTAGACCACCAAGCATGTTTAAATTTTTTAATTGAACCAGTGACACCAATCAATTTGTTGTCCATCACAGTCTCCAAGCCAAAATAGTTAAAATACAATTAAGCAAAGCTATACTAATAAAAAGAATCCTCAAATTTTACCTTCAAAAACTAAACTCTTTGTAAAAAATGTTCACATATGACAGACCACTGTCTATCAATTGTTCTAGTAAAACGTTGAAGATCTTTTAAATAAAGTTCACACAATTCATTTAACAGCTCTTTCTGTCCAACTAATTTTTCAACAAGCAACCAATTTTTCCAAGAACTATCAATATTCCATTCAGGGTTATCGATTTCGCAGTTAGGCAAACGATAATGAAAAGTGGGTCGAGCATTTATTTTTTGTTCTCTTACCTGCTGAATAACACGATCCTGATCAATATATTTAAACAAAGGCAACATATCTAAATTTCTATTTCTTGTCGGGTTGAAGTCTAAATAATCATCAATAAACTGTTGCATACTTGGTTTATAATTGACATCAATAATTTTTTTAATATAGACATTACTAAAATGGTTAATAAATGGTGTTAATTTACGAAAAAAGTCAATCTTTTCTTTTTCAACAATCCATTCATATAGACAACAATAAGCTCTTAAGTAAGCGAGTATCGTGTCAACATTACAATCAGGAGTTTCTGGGTTAAAATGTAAACCAAAAGCATAATGACCTGCATGTCTAGTACCTAACGCCCCTGCCTTCCTTAATTCCGTTACCAACAAATAGATAATACCTAATTGATCCATAGGTAATGGGGGTGTCACAACTTCCCATGGTATAAAATTTTCTGCCGCCATCTTAACCAATAAACCAAGAGGATCGTTTTTCTGGTTTAAAGAATAATTGTTTAGATTTTTTTCCTTTGCATACTCTCTAATTAATGATGCATCCAATTCTAATAGAAAAACTCCATACTTATTACTTTCAATAACATACTCAAAATCAGATTTTTTGATTGACGTGCCATCTAAAACCTCACACAAAACCTGTATCATCATTTCACTTGACATCCCTGAAAATTCAATTTCAACACCCAGACGTCTAATATGATTAGTTTCAGTATAGAGTAATGGTGGCATTAATTTTTCAACTTCATTTTTTAGCAAATCCCATCCCCTAAGTTTATTATGTAATGCAATCATGAGACTCAGACACACCACAACATTGGATAACTTTCAGTTATTTTTTATTAATTTTTTCTATCTTAAAATATCAATTTTTTTTCATCGATAAACAGCATCGATAAGTTCACCAAGATCTTCCCACGCAGACTCTATCTCTGGAGCTTTTTGCTTCCATCGCTCATCACTACACTGTTGAAGTGCAATTAATTTTTCTTGGACAATTGCTTCCTTTTCAGATAACTCACTTAATACAAAATAATAATCATGATTATCAGCTTCAGAATCTTCTGCTCTACTTTTTATCCAGTCAATTTTCGGCTGCCACATGTTTAACCGGTGCCTAAGCATCTCTTCGTACCAATCTTTAGCATTCATATTTATAATCTCGAAAATAATTTGGACAATTAACCATATTAATAATAATTACAACGCTCATTGTTGATAATGCAGGAGATATGCCAGTTCAAAAAAAATTGAATAGAAAAACAAAAAACAACTTGCAACTGGTTGTTTAGAAAAGAATTTATTTATAACAATATGGGCTCAACAAAAAATTTCAAATTGATTTTTTACTGAGCATTATTTCGAGGAAGTTGAAAAAAATTCAAGCAGTTGAATTTTTTATCGATAGAAAATACTTTTAATATATTTTTACGCCACGTTATTTTTATCAGATTTGAAACGTGTAATATAACGTAAAGTAAAAAAGTTAATTAAAGACATCAAGCAAGCTATTTCATAACGGCTAAATGCAACGGAAACACCTATCAATCCGGTATTCCAAATACTTGCAGCAGTTGAAGTTCCGACAATATAATCTTTATTTTTTAAAATTGCACCACCACCAATAAACCCAATACCAGTAATGATGCCCTCCAATACTTTAGATTCAGCTTCAGAAGAATCTAGCACAGAAATACCAACCAACGTGTAACCACAGGCAGCGACAGCTACCAACGGAAATGTACGCAAGCCAACTCCATGCTTGGTTTGATCACGATCAAATGCCATAGGTAGAGCCAGCAAATAAGCAATACCTAAATGAATTAAATTAGAATAAATTTCTACAATATCAATTTCCATGAGATTTATCCTTGTTACTTATCATTAAGAAAAATGCAATACCTAATAAGCCAGCAACCAACGAGCCTAGCAATACACCTAGTTTTGCCTGAGTTAGCATTTCAGCTTCTCCACTAAATGCTAAGGAACCAATAAATAAAGACATCGTAAATCCAATTCCAGCGAGAAAACTAACCCCTATGATATGTTTAAAATTAATTGATTGAGGTAGTTTGACCCAACCTAATTTAATACCCAACCATGCAAAAAAACAGATACCAATAGCTTTACCAAATACCAGTCCACTGCTGACACCGAGTAAAATATTGGATGAAAAAGCTTCGCTAAAGTTAGGAGGAATTGTTACCCCAGCATTAAGAAATGCAAACAGTGGCATAATAGTTAGACTTACAGGCTTATCCAGACGACTAGTCCAATGCTGCAATGGTGTTGAAGCTTTATTTGCAATATCTTGTGCTTTTTCGGTTAGTTGATGTTGTCTCTGTTCTTCTAATATTGACTTATTTGGTTCATCTAGTTTTTCAAATGTTTTTAATAAACGTCTCATGTGTCGAATAAACCAACGAGTTTCAGCATAAGGACGTGTTGGCACCATAAGCGCAGCGAGTACTCCAGCAGTTGTTGCATGAACTCCAGAGTGTAAAATAAACCACCACAATAAAATGCCACCAAATAAGTAAAAAATAGGTCTACGTATCCCCAGCAAATTAAAAATAAAAAGTCCGCCTAAAACACCTGCTGCAGACCACAATGCTAGGAAGTCAATATTTTCAGTATAAAAAATGCTTATCACTAAAACAGCACCAATATCGTCAACTATCGCAAGCGCTGAAAGAATAACCGCAGCACTTTTAGGTGCTCGGCTACCTAATAATGCTAATAAGCCTAAGGCAAATGCTGTATCCGTTGCCATAGGAATCCCCCAGCCTTGTCCTATTGATTCATCGCTCATGCTTGAAAATAAAGTATAAGTCAGTGCAGGAAAAACCATTCCTCCTAAAGCCATGACTAATACCAAGCCAGAGTGATGTATATCACGCAATTCACCAACCATAACTTCACGCTTTATTTCCATACCTAGCATAAAGAAAAACAGCACCATTAAACCATCGTTCATCCAATGCTTGAGTGAATGGCTTATCTGCCAATCTCCTAAAGAAATTGCCAGCTTCATATCGTTAATAGAATAATAAGTTTCATAAAATTGGGAGTTGGCTAAATACAGCGCAATTGCCGTAGCAACTAGCAACATTACCCCTGTAGCAGATTGACTACTAAAGAAAACTTCAAACGGTGAAGAAATCCTATCAAAAGTTTTCTCAAAAGGAGCATGTTC
>JAUIHB010000300.1 GCA_030432465.1 Gammaproteobacteria bacterium | reverse complement strand
TTGCTGATGTTTGTGAAGCACCTTTAATTTTATATAATGTGCCAAGTAGAACCAGCTGTGATTTAAATAATCAGTCGGTTAGTGTACTTGCCAAACATCCAAATATTTGTGGCTTGAAAGATGCTACCGGAGATTTAGAACGCTTAAAAGAGCTAAAGAATTTAGTGGATGAGCGTTTTAGTTTGCTGAGCGGTGATGACGAGACTGCTTATGAGTTTGTACAACTTGGCGGACATGGAGTTATTACCGTGACTGGAAATATTAAGCCTAAAGCGGTAAGTCGTTGGTGGGAATTGTTGCAAGCGCGAGATGTTGAAGCTGCAAGTGTGATTTTTGAACAATTAAAAGGGTTAAATCAAGTCCTTTTTATCGAGTCTAACCCCATTCCTGTAAAGTGGGCGCTGGCTGAGATGAAAAAAATAGAGTTTGTCATTAGAATGCCATTGACCGAGCCTTCGCTTGAGTCGCAAAAAAAAATAGCAAAAATTTTGCAACAGTGTGAGTCTGTTTAAGTTGGAGTAATATGTTGAATTGTTTAGTAAAAATAGGTTTTGTTGGTGTTGCATTGACGCTCGCTGGATGTAGTAGTCTCTACGGCGAAGATGGACTCGTAAAAGATACCAGCCAAGAGTATTTAGCAGCAAGCCAAACCAAAGATATCGAAATGCCAGCAGGATTGTCGCATAAAACTAAAGTGGATTATGCTCCAGTACCACAAATTGGAAGTAAGGCGCAAAAAGCACCAATCGGCAGTGAGATAGGTTTTGTTGCGCCGACACAGATATTGGCCGTATTAGATAATGTCCGTGTTAATAAGCAAGCAGAAAACCCAACGGTTTATATTATCGAGGATAGCAGTTTTTTATTGAACTCCATTATTAGTTTATTTGAAGAGAAAGAGATACGACTGGCTAAAAAAGACTTGTCGCAGAACATCATTGAAACTGAGTGGGTATCTTTAGATGAAAGGGGAGTTTGGCTTGGGATGGCTGGTGAAGAAGATTTAGAAGATTTCCGTGCTAAATTTAGGGTCACTATGGAGTCTGGTGTACTTAATGGTGAAAAGCAGCTGACAGTTGAGAGGTTTGACGCACAAAAATATAACGATGATACCGATAAATGGCAGGCAATCCCGAGCTTTTGGGAAGATTCCGCGCAAATGCTGAATATGGTTATATCTAACTATGATAAAGTTGCCAGCGAAAGAGATAAAGAGTTACGTACTAAAAACTTGGCCGGTTTTAAAGTCCGATTGGCAAAAGACGAAGACGATAACGCTGCATTGGTAACTGAAGTTGATATCGATCAAGCTTGGAGTAAGGTGCCAGAAGTATTAAAAACATTAAATTTTGATGTTAATGACAGAGATCGCCGCTTAATGACTTATTTTGTCAAATATGAAAATGAAGAGCCGGGGTTCTTTGCCTCATTATTTGATAGTGATAAAAAAGCACTTCCGTTAGAGTCTGGTGAATATCAGGTTACCGTTCGCCAATTAGGAGAATTAACCGCAATTATTTTTAGAGATGGTCAAGGTGCACCACTCAGTTCTGAAATTATGGTTAAGTTATATCCTGAATTAAGTAAAAGCTTTGGTGCTAACCGGTAATGAGCAAGCCAGTACCTTACGAGTTTCTTCGTTAGGTTCTGGTAGTAAAGGGAATGCAACGCTGGTTCATTTTGAAGAGACCATTATCATTGTTGATAGTGGCTTTTCATGTAAGACATTGGAGCAGCGTTTAAACTTACGTGGGATTTCTCCTGAACAAATAACTGCCATGCTGGTTACTCACGAGCATAGTGACCATTTTAATGGTGTCCCTACATTTGCTAATAAACATCAAGTTCCTGTGTGGATGAGCAACGGTACTAGTTTTCATCCTAAAGCTGAAAAAATAAAACAACTAAACTGTTTTAATAGTCATTTTCCATTTACTTTGGGGAATATTCAAATTACCCCAGTACTTGTTCCTCATGATTCTCGTGAAGCTTGTCAATTTGTTTTTGATGCGGGAAAAAAGTGTCTTGGTATATTAACGGACATTGGTCACATTACACCTTTTGTGGCGAGTAAGTTTCAAGAATGCGATATTTTATTGTTAGAGTTTAATCATGATATTAATTTGCTACAAAACGGCCGCTATCCAGCATCGCTGAAACAGCGAGTTGGTGGAGCGTTGGGTCATTTAAATAATGAGCAATCAGCAGAATTGCTGCAAACTCTTAATCAAGAGAAGTTGCGTTATTTAGTCGCAATGCATTTAAGTGAAGAAAATAATTGCCGCTCTCTGGTTAACGAAACCGCTAAAAAATATATTAGTGATATGACTGAGTTTTTCATCGCAGATCAAGAGTCAGGGTTTGACTGGATTAATATATAAATCAGGAAACCAAAAGCTTTTTAGAAAAGCTTTTGGTTTATTGTTGGTTCTTTAGTTAAAGCTGGAAAGATATTGGTACTTCAAAGACAAACTCTTTAAGTTTTAATTCTGGTGGAATAGGTTGAAAGGGCGCTGCTTTTTTTATAATTCGTGAAACAGCTCGATCTAGTACTCTTGAACCTGAACGTTCAACTAATTCTAAAGATTCAATTTCACCTTCTTCATTAATGGTAACTTGTGCAGTAACATCGCCTTCACGTCTTTCTATTAACGCCTTACGAGGATACTCTTGATATTGTCTTACTGAGTTAATTAGATCACGAGTATAAGAACCAGTGATTAAGTCGGCATCAAAAAAGTTTTCTTCGACAGGTGGTGGGGTTGCTTTAGCAACCTTTTGAGGTTCCGGCTGAGTTTTCTTGGGAATTATATCGGGCTCAAGCTTTACTTCTGTTTTTATTTTTGGTTTGTCTGTGTTTTGCGCTGTTTTTTCCACAGGTTTATCTGTTGCTACTGGAATATTTTTTGGTTCTTGTGCTTTATTTGTTTTTTCAGGTAGTGGCTGTTTAGTGTCATTTTTAGCAACTTTAGGAGGCTCTTTTTTATCTTGTTTTGGTTGCTCGTTTTTAGCAACTTTAGTCGCAGCTTTTTCTTCCGGAAGGTCTTTGGTTGAGGTATCTGCGCTTGCAACTTTAGTGTCAGTTACAAGATCATCATCAAACCTGCCTATAATTGGTTTTACGCTGTCAAATTGCGTAACTAAAGCCATTTTAGCTGAGTTATCCATTTGTCCACGAATATTAGTTTTAAAGGCTTTTGTTGGTGGGATATTTCCTAGCCATACGTTAAGTAATAACTCGGTAAACCCTGGTTTGTTAATTGTTTCGAATAGCGTTGAATTTAAGTAAATTTGAGTTCCGACTGTCGGGATGTGATCAATAACTAGTTCGTCACCAACCACAAGCTCTCGCTTAAATAATTTTGAAAAATTAACAATTTCCCGCGTCAAAGGTTGCCACTCAGAACGCGAATTATTCATTGCCATTCTTTCCTTCCAATGGCGCGCTAATTTTCTATTGGAATATGGCACCACAAAACGGATCGACATTCTTTTAGCAATGTTAGGATCTTTTAATTGCTCTGTGTCTGTAAATCCGGGCGGGCCGTATAAAGCGCCAACGTAAATATCATTACGTAATTCTTGGTATATTCCAATACCAATTAACTCAAGAGTTTGACCATTACTAAGCTCTGCTGTTGTTGCGGCTTTGCTGATAGAGGCTTGAATGGAAAGCAAGAATAAAAAAATGAATAAGCTGCTTGAAATGTACTTTTGGTGATTGCTTTTGCGCATACATGATGCCCCGTTATCTCTATTGCTACAAATCATAATTATTATTAAATAATCCTGTCTACGAATTAATAGAGTAAACCATTGCGGTCTCTAGCCCTCTGATACTTCTCCATAAGCTTTATTATTAGTGATATTTGTAGATAGAGGCTAAGCTGACAAATTAGTTCCTATTAATACTACATCGTCTAGTGGTATTGAGACTAAACCTATTTTTGTTGGGTTTCATACACTACCATTGGTTAAAATATCGACCATTAATTTAAATACTATATCGAATTACATAATTCAGTATAGATACTCAGTATAGACGATGCACTGATAGATGTACTCTATTGAATTTATACGAAATAATTCGCAATTAATCAATAGCTTTTATCTTTTCTCCCTATTTTTCACGAATTAATGACTTTAATGTAAATATTTTCGTTGTTCTATCATTATTTTATGTCATGATTGGTTGTAATTTTGTATAAATATTAAAAAATCAGCTATTTCAAGCGACGATTGCTCATTTTAGGTCAAAAGATTAGATTAAATAGAATATAACAGCTGATTTTATGCTACTTTTAGAAGTAGGAAAATCATAAAATAGGGTATGAATAACAATACTTTATGATTATTTCATAGTGCTTAAGCAATTCGATAGAGTGTTGATAAAGTACTTAACTTAAATGAATTAGTTAAAACTCAATGATAAATATTGTAGTTTAAGCTAATTAGAATAGTTGGGGTGAATTGTGAAATTTATAAATCTTGTGTTAGCAGTAGGTCTACTTGTTTTCAGTTTTCAGAGTTTATCTGCAGAAAAAACTGAAAATGAAAAGTTGATTGCGATACAAAAAGTTGAAATTATTGATAAGCCTGCCTTAATGGTTGGAATGGCTAAGACTTATCGAATGAGTGACGATTATTATATTGGCGCTATGTATCTTGATCAAAATGTTCAGTCGTTCCGGCAGCGAACCCGGCAGCGAACGTCGAAATCCACGGAACGCAATGGACTGCCATCCTCGCCGTCCGATCGCCATCGGCGGTAGAATGATCTACAATCAGACGATCGGATTCGGTCAATGTTTTTGGATTCGACCGTTGCAGGGCTCGACGCTAAAAGGTTGTGATGCGGCGCAAGTTAGAGAGGCGACATGCCCACATTCGGTGAGACTCGCGAAGAATTGTTGGCACAGCTGTCTGAGTTACAGACGAAGCTTGAACAGCTTGAACAGCTTGAACAGCTTGAACAGCTTGAACAGCTTGAACAGCTTGAACAGCTTGAACAGCTTGAGACGCGGGAGACAATC
>JAUIHB010000011.1 GCA_030432465.1 Gammaproteobacteria bacterium | reverse complement strand
TGAAAAACTTACGCTTAATCAACCATGATGCTGTGGCAATTTTAAAAGACTGTATTAGTGATGCTTCACTAAGCTGTGTGCAATTGTTTTTCCCAGATCCTTGGCATAAAAAGCGCCACCACAAACGCCGTATAGTTCAAACAGAATTTGCCCAACTGTTAGCACAAAAACTGACAACTGGCGGCGTTTTGCATATGGCGACCGACTGGGAAAATTATGCGCAGCACATGTTGGCCGTTATGCAGAAAGAGGCTGGGTGGCGTAATTTATCAACGACTAACAATTATGTACCCAAGCCAGATGATCGACCTGTCACCAAATTTCAAAAACGTGGTGAAAGATTAGGTCATGGAGTCTGGGATCTGATGTTTGAGAAAATTCAAAACGAAGATAATCGCTGAATTTCCAACAAGCTGAGTAGCAATAAGTCAAAGCAGCATAGACAGTAAAAGGTAAAGTAATGTTTGAACAAATTTCAATAGAAGTCGCGAGTGAAATGATTGAAAAAGAGGCTGCGCTAGTGGTTGATATTCGTGATCCGAATACTTTTGCACAGGGTCATATAGCTAATGCTGTAAGAATTGATAACAGCAATTTGCAGCAATTTTTGCAGGACACCGATAAATCACTTCCTGTTATTGTGGTTTGTTATCATGGTAAAAGCAGCCAATCTGCTGCAGAAATTTTTAACCAACAAGGGTTTGAGCGAAGCTATAGTATGGAAGGTGGTATGTGTGAGTGGGCACTCACTAAGGAAATGGTCATTTAAGTATTCTGTTTGGAGAATATTTTTGCTGATATGAAATATCAATATAGCATATCAGCATTTCAATATTTATTGTGTCATACGAATGAGTTGAGCGATTAGTTTCCGGATCCCTGAAGCTGCTTCTGAAACGCTGTTAGCCAACATATAGGCTGGCGTGCTAACCACTCGATTGGTTTCATCAATGACAATTTCATCAACTCGGCAAGTTTTATGTTGCCCTCCCATTTGTTCTATTGCCTGTGCCGTATCGTCATCATTACCGATGGTTAATTGGCATGGTTTATTATAAATAAGCGGTATCATCGCTGGTGCTATACAAATAAAACCAATAGGTTTTTTCATCTCAACAAAGCTTTTAGCCACTTGTAAAACACTGGGATCTACCTGACAGTCTTTACCGTTAAAGGCGAAGTCACATAAGTTTTTTGCGGCGCCGAAGCCGCCGGGGAAAACTAATCCGTCAAAATCATTCGCATTTAGTGCTGTCATCGGTTTTATTTCACCGCGCGCAATTCGGGCTGACTCAATGAGTACATTACGCTTTTCGTTAACTTCTTCCCCATTGATATGATTGATTACATGATGCTGATCAATATCAGGGGCAAAACACTGATATGTCGCTTGGTTTTCTTCGAGAGCTAAAAAAGTTAGTACGCTTTCGTGGATTTCTGAACCATCAAAAACCCCGCACCCGGATAGAACAACTGCAATATTGGCCATGTTTCACTCCTTAATTGATTAAGAAAAGTCGTCTCATAATAGCACTCTGTTGAACCTGATCAACTAGCTCAAAGTGATTCATTCAGGATTTTTCATGAGTTATCTCAGATCAATTAACAGTAATAAATGGGCTAGGTTTAGGCTGATTATGAGAGAATCGTTATGAAAATTGCTCACATTCCAAAAAGATGTCGATAAAATAGGCAATTTTCCGGTAAATGGTTTGATTCAAAGCCGCTCGTTTGAGAAAATACGCCCCGTTCAAAATACCCACTGATAAGTACCTCATTTTAGGAGTCTCTATGTCATCTCGATTTCAGTTAGCGAACGCTATTCGGGCGTTAAGTATGGACGCTGTCCAAAAGGCCAAGTCCGGACACCCTGGCGCGCCAATGGGCATGGCAGACATCGCGCAAGTTCTTTGGGGTGATCATATGCGCCACAACCCGAGCAATCCAGAGTGGGCTAATCGCGATAGGTTTGTTTTATCTAATGGCCATGGCTCAATGTTGATCTACTCTTTACTCCATTTAACCGGTTACGCTTTAAGCATTGACGATCTAAAATCTTTTCGCCAATTACATTCAAAAACGCCAGGACATCCTGAATTTGGCTATACACCAGGTGTTGAAACAACTACAGGTCCCTTAGGTCAAGGGGTTGCCAATGCGGTAGGTATGGCGATTGCCGAAAAGACTTTAGCGGCTCAGTTTAATCGCCCTGGTTATGATGTGATTGATCACTACACATATACTTTTTTGGGTGATGGATGCTTAATGGAAGGAATATCCCATGAAGTTTGCTCACTTGCTGGTACCTTAGGTCTGGGTAAACTGGTCGCTTTTTATGATGACAATGGTATTTCGATTGATGGAGAAGTAGAAGGTTGGTTTAACGACGATACTGGAAAACGTTTCCGTGCTTATGGTTGGCATGTAATTGGTGATGTTGATGGCCACGATCCAGAAGCGATTGAACAGGCTATTCAACAAGCCAAAGCCGAGACTTCAAAGCCGAGCATTATTTGTTGTAAAACAACCATCGGTTTTGGCTCTCCAAACAAAGGCGGTAAAGAAGATTGCCACGGGGCGCCTTTAGGTGAAGATGAAATTGAACTGGTTCGTAAAGAGCTCAAGTGGCCTCACGCACCATTTGAGGTTCCTCAAGAAATTATGCAAGAGTGGGATGCTCGTGAAGCTGGCTCACAGTTAGAGGCTGAATGGAACGATACCTTTATTGCTTATCGCGAAGCTTATCCTGATTTAGCGGCTGAATTAACACGCCGTTTAAGCAACCGTAAAAGTGCGGATTTTAAAGGCGCGGCGAAGGCTTATATTAAGAAAACTCAAGAAGCGGGCGAGACTATTGCAACTCGAAAAGCTTCACAAAATGCAATTGAGGCACTAGCTCCGCATGTTCCTGAATTTATTGGTGGTTCTGCTGATTTAGCGGGTTCTAACCTGACTCTTTGGAGTGGTGCTAAAGGTATTGATGCACAAGACGCCAGTGGTAATTACATTTATTATGGCGTACGTGAGTTTGGTATGTGTGCCATCATGAATGGTATTAAATTACACGGCGGTTTTGTCCCTTATGGCGGCACTTTCCTGATGTTTATGGAGTATGCGCGTAACGCCATTCGTATGGCGGCATTAATGAAGCAACAAGCGATATATGTGTTTACTCATGATTCTATTGGTCTAGGTGAAGATGGCCCAACTCACCAACCGGTTGAACAGTTGTCCTCAATGCGAGCAACGCCTAACTTAACGACCTGGCGGCCTTGTGATGCAACTGAAACCGCGGTTGCCTGGAGAGCTGCCATTGAACATCTTTCTGGTCCTACTGCTTTGGTGTTAACCCGTCAGGGCGTGCCTACTCAACCGAAAACAGATGAGCAATTAAAACTGATAACTAAGGGAGGTTATGTACTCTCTGATTGTGAAGGGGAGCCAGAACTGATCATAATTGCGACAGGATCTGAAGTTAATTTAGCGATGCAAGCTAAAGCTGAATTAGCGAATCGTAAAATTCGTGTTGTATCCATGCCAAGCTGTGAAGTGTTTGATGCACAAGACGATGCTTATAAACAATCTGTTTTGCCCAAATCCGTTACAACACGCCTTGCCATTGAAGCTGCCCACGGTGACTTTTGGTTTAAATATGTTGGCCTAAATGGTGGTATTGTCTCAATGAATCGGTTTGGTGAGTCTGCTCCAGCCAATGATTTATTTAAAACCTTTGGGTTTACCGTTGAAAATGTGGTTGAAAAAGCTAAAGATTTATTAGGTTAATTAAAAAATAAACTTGATTCATGGGAATTGATGTCACTGGTGAAAACAATAAAAACTCACATTCACCAGTGTAAAGTTAAGGATTAAAACAGAAAGCACAATAATAAAATAAAAAATAATTTTGAAAGCACGACACCGCTTTAGCGGTATCCATACAAACGTTTGAGGAATAGTAATGACAGTAAAAGTAGCAATTAATGGTTATGGAAGAATAGGACGCATGGTATTGCGTGCGATCTATGAGTACAACCGTGAAGATGAAATCAAAGTAGTTGCCATTAACTCATCTCACCCTATTGAAACTAATGTGCATTTAACTAAGTACGATACAACACACGGTCGTTTTGAAGCTAATGTTGAAGGTGATGCTGAGAATATGTATGTCAATGACGACAAAATTGCAATGCTTGCAGATCGTAACCCTGAAAATTTAAAATGGTCAGATTATGATGTTGATGTTGTCTTAGAATGTACCGGTCATTTTACTGATCGAGAAGGAGCATCGAAGCATTTTGTCGGTGGTGCGAAAAAAGTTTTAATTTCTGCTCCGGGTGGTGCGGATATTGATAAAACAATAGTTTTTGGTGTTAATGACGACACATTAACGGCAGATGATAAAATTGTATCTAATGCGTCTTGTACTACAAATTGCTTAGCACCAGTTGCTAAAGCATTAAATGATGGTCTTGGAATTAAAAAAGGTTTGGTCAATACGATCCATGCTTACACTAATGATCAAAATATTATTGATAATCAACATAAAGATTTACGTCGTGCCAGAGCCGCCGCTATGTCGATTATTCCAACTAAAACAGGTGCTGCAAAAGCTGTAGGTTTGGTTTTACCAGAATTGGCTGGTCGTTTAGATGGATTTGCTCTACGAGTACCAACGCTGAATGTTTCTGTTGTTGATTTAACTTTTGAAGCGTCACGTGATACAACCGTTGAAGAAGTGAATGAAATTGTAAAAAAAGCTTCAGATGGCAGTGTATTGGACTATAACGTTGAACCTTTAGTTTCAACTGATTTTAATCATTCGCCTGCTTCGTCGACTTTTGATGCGACTCAAACACGAGTTAATGGTAACTTGGTTAAAATTTTAACTTGGTATGATAATGAATGGGGCTTTAGTGTTCGCATGTTGGATACTGCAGTTGCAATGATGAAAGCTTAGTTTTTGCAAAAAATTGAATACTTTTTGAAGTGAGCTTAAATACTTGCTTGCTGTTCTAGCCTTGTTTGTGGGTTGAGCCTCGCCAAAAGTTACGCACTTTTAATGGGGCTTAATATAAGCAAGGCTTTTATGTATTTATTGCATAAAAAGTATTTGCTAAAAGTTTATTAGAAATAATTATTTAATAACCAGTAATTGTAAAATGGTGTTGTAAACAGTTTTTAATTGATACAACACCTTCATCTTTTGAAAATTGGAGCAATAAGTAACATGTCTGTACTCAGAATGTCTGATCTGGATTTAAAAGGAAAACGCGTTTTAATTCGTGAAGATCTGAATGTGCCTTTTAAGGATGGTAAGATTACATCGGATGTGAGAATCCAAGCAGCCTTACCAACCATTCAGTTAGCACTGGAAAAAGGTGCAAAAGTTATGGTGATGTCGCATCGAGGCAGACCTACTGAGGGAGAGCTTCGAGCAGAAGATTCGATGCAACCTGTGGTTGATTACATGGCAAAGTTACTTGAGGTTCCAGTGGTTTTAGCCACTGATTATCTAAATGGTGTCGATGCTAAAGAGAATCAGGTGACGGTATTTGAAAATGTGCGTTGTAATATCGGTGAAAAGAAGAATACTGATGAATTAGCAAAATCTTATGCTGCACTTTGCGATGTGTTTGTTATGGATGCGTTTGGTACTGCACATCGTGCACAAGCATCAACTCATGGTGTTGCTAAATTTGCGCCAACAGCTTGTGCTGGTCCATTGTTAGCGGCAGAACTGGATGCGTTGGGTAAAGCGCTTGATAATCCAGCAAGACCAATGGTTGCTATTGTTGGCGGGTCAAAAGTATCGACTAAATTGACGGTACTGGAGTCCTTATCTGGTGTTGTCGATCAGCTCATTGTTGGTGGCGGTATTGCCAATACTTTTATTGCGTCTGAAGGTCATGCTGTGGGTAAGTCTTTGGTAGAAATGGATTTAGTCGATGAAGCAAAACGTCTGAGTCAGGCTGCAATTGATAATAACGGAGAGATCCCAAAAACAGTTGATGTTGTTGTTGGAAAAGCTTTTTCCGAAGACACTGTAGCTACCCTGAAGTCTGTAACAGAGGTTGCTGAGGACGATATGATTTTTGATATTGGTCCACAAACAGCCGAAGCTCTTTGTGAAATATTAGAAAATGCAGGAACGATTGTTTGGAACGGCCCTGTTGGGGTATTTGAGTTTGACCAGTTCGCTGATGGCACTCGCAAAATCGCTCATGCAATAGCGAACAGCAAAGCTTTCTCTATTGCTGGTGGTGGCGATACATTAGCCGCTGTTGATAAGTTTGGTATTACTGATAAAGTTTCTTATATTTCAACAGGAGGAGGCGCATTTTTAGAATTCCTAGAAGGTAAGAAATTGCCCGCAGTTGAAATTTTGGAGCAACGTGCGGCGGAATAAACGATTATTAAAATAATAACTAAATTAGTGAAAGCGATAAAAAATAATAACTAAGATACAAACGACTAGCAGCTGAACTAAACTCTTAAAGTATTAAATTCTTAAAGTATTAAATTCTTAAAGTGTTATGTTCAGCAATCTAAAACGATTAAACGATTACAAAAGACACGGAGATAAATACATGGCCCTAATTTCGATGAGACAATTGCTGGATCATGCTGCCGAAAATGATTACGGCGTACCAGCATTTAACGTGAATAATTTAGAGCAAATGCGTGCAATTATGGAAGCTGCAGATAAAACCGATAGCCCTGTGATGGTGCAAGCTTCGGCGGGAGCTCGTAAGTATGCAGGTGCACCTTTTTTACGTCACTTGATTCTGGCGGCAATTGAAGAGTTCCCACATATTCCTGTTGTGATGCATCAAGATCACGGTACTAGTCCTGCTATTTGACAACGTTCTATCCAATTAGGATTTTCTTCAGTAATGATGGATGGTTCATTAGGCGAAGATGGTAAAACACCAACTAGCTACGAATATAATGTTGATGTGACTCGTCGTACGGTAGAAATGGCACATGCTTGTGGAGTTTCAGTTGAAGGTGAACTAGGTTGTTTGGGCTCTCTGGAAACTGGTGAAGCAGGTGAAGAAGACGGTATCGGGGCTGAAGGCAAACTGACCTTAGAACAGATGTTGACGGATCCTGAAGAAGCTGCGGACTTTGTTAAGAAAACTAATGTTGATGCGCTTGCGATAGCTATTGGTACATCTCATGGTGCTTATAAATTTAGTCGTCCACCAACAGGTGATGTTTTAGCAATCAGCCGTATTAAAGAAATTCATGCAAGATTACCTAATACTCACTTGGTAATGCATGGTTCTTCATCAGTGCCTCAGGAGTGGTTGGAAGTCATTAATCAATTTGGTGGGGAAATTCCTGAAACTTACGGTGTGCCAGTTGAAGAAATTTGTGAAGGAATTAAGCATGGTGTTCGTAAAGTGAATATTGATACGGATTTACGTCTGGCTGCTACGGGGTCTATTCGTCGTAGTTTAAGTGATTCACCTGCCAACTTTGATCCTCGTAAATATTTAGCAGCTTCAACTCAGGCTATGAAAGATATTTGTATCGCTCGTTATGAAGCCTTTGGGACTGCGGGTCAAGCTAGCAAGATTAAACCTGTATCACTAGAAGTTATGTTTGAGCGTTATGCAACTGGCGAGCTGGATGCCAAGGTTAAATAGTTGCTAAAGACTATTTATCCTGTTTTAATTGATAAGGTATGTTTGGAGTTACAGACATACCTTAATTTTTTATTGAGCGACTGTTGTAGTACGCGTTAAAAAGAATCAAAGGAATGTTAGATACCACGCGAGAAGTAGAAGTCCCAGAAGGAATAACCCTTTCATTACCCGTTGCCGGGGCAGTGAGCCGTGCGCTCGCATTTTTTATCGATGTTATCATTCGCTGGTCTGCGATGGCTGTAATAATACAAATATTGGCATTTTTTGGTAACTTTGGTACAGGTTTATATTTGCTCGCTATTTTTTTGATTGAATGGTTTTACCCTGTTTTGTTCGAAATTTTTTATCATGGTCAAACTATTGGTAAAAAAGTTATGGATATCATGGTTGTCAATGATGATGGTACACCAATCGATTGGTCTTCCTCTATTGTCAGAAATTTACTAAGGTTTGCCGATTTTCTACCATTTTTGTATTTATTTGGTCTGATTAGTATGTTGTTTAGCCGCGATTTTAAACGTCTGGGCGATTTTGCAGCCGGTACACTAGTGGTACATAAACTGACACGTTTATCACCTTTGGCTCAAAATAATTTATCAGGGCTTGCTCCAAAAATGACATTAACACTTGAAGAGCAGAGTGCCATTATTGGTTTTTCTGAGCGTAGTGAGCGTATGTCAGAATCTCGCTTAAATGAATTAGCTGGCCATTTAAGACCTTGGTTAAATCAATCGAAACTCAACCAAAATGAATCAGCCTCAATGCAGTTAAAGCGTATGGCTAAATGGTTAAGAGGGCATGCATGAGGCAAGAAGAATTTGAAAAACGCTATCAGACCTTATGGAATAAATTTGAACAAGCGATTAATGTCTTAACTCGTTTTAAAAAGAAAAATATTGAAAATACGGTATTGCTACAAACTTTTGCCGATGACTATCGACAGATTTGTTACTGCTTAGCATTAGCGAGAGAACGTCAATATAGTCCGCATTTAATTAACCAATTAGAATCCTTTGCTTTTCAGGGACATCAGTTGCTTTATCGCAAACGATTAGGTGTATTTAATCGAGTTTATCAGTTTATTTTATATGGCTTACCGCAAGCTGTTAGAGAACAAGCTAAATTTGTCTGGATTGCAAGCTTGCTCTTTTATTTGCCCGCACTAGCTATTTTTGGGTTCACGCTTTTATTTCCGGAGCTAATTTATTCTTTGGTGGATCCTGATATGGTGGCTCGTATTGAAAGTATGTATGACCCAGCACTGGATAAGATTGGCCGTGAAAGACAAGCTGATACGGACTTTATGATGTTCGGTTACTATATTCGGAATAATATAGGCATTGCTTTCCAGTCATTTGCCGGAGGAATCTTAGCCACCATTGGGACACAATTTTTCTTGATTTTTAATGGTACATTTTTTGGTGGGGTAAGTGCGCACATTATTAATATTGGTTACCAAGAAACTTTTTACTCTTTTGTTGCAGGTCATTCATCATATGAATTGACAGGCATTGTATTGTCTGGAGCTGCAGGATTACAAATTGGTTGGGCTGTGATTGCACCGGGATGTTTTTCTCGTAAACAAGCATTGATAAATGCTGGACGTCGCTCAATGAGCTTGGTGTATGGTGCTTTTTTTCTTTTATTGATTGCCGCTTTTGTCGAGGCTTTTTGGTCGTCCAACACTACTTTTTCTGTGATGACTAAATATTGGGTCGGCATTGCAGGTTGGCTAGCTATTTTGAGCTATTTTTTTCTAGCAGGACGAAGGTCATTAAGTCAGTATGCAGCTCGATAAACTTACCGTTAAAGTTAGACCCAGAAAATCATGGGAAGCCATTGATTTAGGTATTGCTTTGTTGCAACAACATGCAGCTGCATTGTATAAAATCTGGTTTTTAATTACTTTGCCTGTTTATTTCTGTGTGATGTTTTTGCCTAATGAACAAGTGGTATGGGGCATTTTTATTTTCTGGTTACTTAAACCGCTTTGGGAACGACCATTATTACACTATTTGAGTCGTCACTTATTTGGTGAGGAATTAACTGTAAAAGACTGTGTTAAATCGTTTTTTGGGTTGGCAAAAATACAGTGGTTTGCCAGTTTAACCTGGCGACGCTTTAGTTTTACTCGCTCGCTTGATTTACCGATTATTCAGTTGGAAAATTTATCAGGTCAGCAACGAAGCCAACGTTTACAGGTGATCCACTCTGTTGGTTCGGGAAGTGCGGTATGGTTGACCATGTTTTTTATGGGGTTAGAAATTGCTTTTTTTATGGGGGTGCTAACATTACTTTATTTGTTAGTTCCACCTCAAATGGCTAATGAAATTGACATTTGGTTTTGGTTTTGGTTTACAGCATCGGCTAATCATTATTGGTTTGAAGTATTGCAAAACCTGATCACTTACTTAGCTATTAGTCTTGTCGCACCTTTTTATGTTGCTTGTGGATTTGCTTTATATATCAATCAAAGAACTCATTTAGAAGCTTGGGATATCGAGCTAGCTTTTAAACGCTTGGCCGAGCGACTAAAAAGATTATCCAGAAAGCAAGCAACTCAATTAGCAAGTCTATTTTTAAGTATTTCTATCTTATTCATGCATGTACCTGACTTGATGGCGCAAGCCGAAGAAAGTACGCAAACAGTCGGTGAATTTCTTGAAGAAAATATAGCGGAAAAATCCCCACTGCATTCCCATAAAAAGGTCAAAGAAACGATTAAGAAAATTAAACAAGGGGAAGATTTTAATCAAGTTGAAAAACAAACTTACTATAAGCTTCGTAACAAATTTGATGACAATATTCCGGAAAAAGAATCTTCAAGCAATTGGCCTGTGATTGGTCATTGGTTGGGGTATTTTATTTCATTTATTGTAAATTTCGCTCTGTGGGTAGTGGCCGGAGTGTTAATCCTTTTTTTGATTATTAAGTATCGCTATTTGATAACAGGTAAGTCGGTATCTGTAAAAAACAAGAAAGCAAGACCGGAAGTTTTATTTGGCATGACCATGGCTCCCGAAAGTCTGCCTGACTCACCGTCAGAAGTTGCAGCAAAAATGCTAGCGTCTGGGGATTATCGTCAAGGTATTAGCCTGCTTTATCGAGCGAGTTTAATTTGGGTTATCGATAATACGGATATCATTATACAGGAAGGAGATACTGAACTTGAATGTTTAGTAAAAATGCAAAAGATATCTGTGCCTAAGCTTAGTCAATTTATGCAACAATTAACTTTTTGTTGGCGTAGCTTAGCATATGCTCACCAAATACCTGACCCGTTGCTTATGAAAGAATTGTGTGAGCGATGGCCTAGTATTTTTGCTACAAGAGATAAATCTAAAGAACAAAGTAATGATCCTAAAGCTAATGTTGATAACCTCATTTTAAGCGAGGCAAAAAAATGAAGCTGTCATTTTTTGTTTCTCGTACGACTTGGGTTTTAGTTATAGCTATTACTCTTATTGGAATATCGATGACCCTATTTTTTACTTATTTTGATAAGGTGACTACCGAGAAAAATATCGGTCTATCAAAAGAAGCAAAAAAAAATCAGTTTTTTGCAGCAAAGAAATTTTTAAAAGAATACGATATTAATTTTCAGTTACTCACTGACTTTTCAATTTTTGAGTCGATTGACTCTGAAGCTACAAAACTAGGAGAGTATGATACTGTTTTTATTGCAACTTCACGGGTTGGGATGTCTGAAAAGCTAAGAAACAATATGCAAAGCTGGATTAACGCTGGCGGTCATTTAGTTGTGGTAGCAACTGAACCGTTTGATTTGAAACTCGGTGAAAGTCGAGATAAATTTTTGGATGATTTAGGTTTTCGTTATTTTCTTAATCAAGAGTATATGGATGTATCTAAAGAAGAAGAGTTAATGCATTTAACGTTTGAAAATTACGAAGCTGAAACTGAACTCCACTTTGATAGTTCGGGATATTTTGAAGACAATAGTGGTAAGGCAAGATTTATTGCGAGTAATGCACATTCAAATTTACTGATTCAGTATGATTATGGTGCAGGTCTCGTCACTGTGTTAGCTGATTTTTCTATTTGGGATAATTATTATATTGCTCAACACGATCATGCTATTTTTATGCTACAGCTTATAGGTGTTAATAAACAGGCATGGCTAATTTATAATCGCAACCAGCCTTCTTTACTTGATTTGATTTTGAATAGTATGCCTATGGTCGTTATTTCTACTTTAGTACTGTTGTTAATATTATTAGGTCAAAAGTTGTGGCGAAAAGGACGTCTTAAAAATGATGAACAAGCATGGCAGCGTGAAATTATGTCGCACATTTATGCTGCGGGGGAAATGTCTTATAGCTTAGATGAAGGACTTATCTTAATTGAGCAGCAACGAGAAATTATAATAAAAAGAATGGCACACCTGATTCATGGTTATCAACGACTTACGCCTGAAAAGCAGTTGTTAAAACTTGCACAGCATAGTGGCATTGATAAAGAAAAAATTAAAGAGTTGTGGTTGCCAGATAATGAGAGCCAAGAATCATTTTTTAGAAAAATAAAACTGGCGCAAAAAATAAGGAAAACGTTATGAGCGAAGAAAAAAATAGCAATGAATTAGCGCAAGTAAAAGTTACTGCGAATGAATTTGACGATAAAGCCATTGAAGATTCAACTGAGGTTACAGAGCAAACTGCGAACCCTCCATCAGAAGAATTTTTACTGATTCAAAAATTAAAGCAAGCCATTAACAAGACACTTATCGGGCAAACTGAAATTGTTGAAATGGCATTAACTTGTTTGATTGCTGGAGGACATTTGTTGATAGAAGGTGTTCCTGGATTAGGGAAAACTTTATTAGTGAGAAGCTTAGCGAAAACTTTTGCGGGTGATTTTTCTCGTATCCAGTTTACTCCTGATTTAATGCCTAGTGATGTTACTGGACATGCAATGTACGATCCTAAGTCAGAAAAATTTCATATTCGTAAAGGACCTGCATTTACAAATTTATTATTGGCTGATGAAATAAATCGCGCTCCCGCAAAAACTCAAGCTGCATTGCTTGAAGTTATGCAAGAGAAAAAAATCACTATAGAAGGGCGGTCGCACCCGGTCAACTTACCATTTATGGTTTTAGCAACTCAAAATCCACTTGAGCAAGAAGGAACCTATCCATTGCCTGAAGCTGAGCTTGATCGATTTTTAATGAATATTCATATCGGTTATCCTAATCTATCTGATGAAATTGCTTTAGTAAAAACAGTAACAACCGATCAAGTAGACGACTCTATCCTATTAAACAAACTAACTGAAATCAGTGATCCTGAAAGTATTGTTAAGCTACAAGCAAAAGCATCATCGATTATTGTAGATGATACATTATTCGAATATGCAGTAAAAATAGTAGCAACAACAAGGGAGTGGTCTGGTGTTGAAATGGGAGCAAGTCCTAGAGCTTCAATTGCGCTGATTCGAGCAGCTCGTGCATTAGCATTAATTCGCGGAAGCGATTTTGTTTCTCCAGATGAAATTAAACAAATTGCATTACCCGTTTTGCGTCATCGCATTGTACTATCAGCTGAATTAGAAATTGAAGGTATTACGGTATCTCAAGTTATTGCTGATATATTAAGTCAAGTCGCAAGTCCGAGAAAGTAGCGAGAACTCACATGGGTTATGAATTAAATCAATTATGAATATTACTCGTCGCGGAATAATCGTTCTTGTTTTTTGGCTATTGATCGCGTTGGCCGATGGCGTACTGCGTTTGTACTATCATTTTGATAAACAGCCAGCACAAGTAACCTGGCTTGCAAAGTTTTGGTATGTATTTAGTATTGGATTAGTTGTTATTGCTTTGTGGGAGTTTTGGAGTTGCCGAAAATTTTCTAATTTATCGATTACTCGACAAATAGCTAAAACGTTACCAGTTAATAGTTTTTGTGATGTTACTTTAACCATTAGGAACGAATTTTCTGCGGTGATCAAAGCAGAAGTGATTGAGCATTTACCTGATTATTGCCATTCAAAATCATTGCCTGCTTTTATTACTCTTCAGCCGAATGAGTTCCAAACTGTCAATTATCAATTAAAAGCGATAGAGCGTGGAAATTTAATTATTGAATTTTGTGAGTTATGGATATCTACTGAACTAGGTTTCTTTCAACGTAAGCTCATTTTTAATTGCGAAAGCCATTCAAAGATTTACCCTAATTATCGCTCAATTATGAATTATGTACTTTTAGCAACTGAGCAAAAAACCAGACAGTTAGGTATACGTCAAAGGCAGTTGCGCGGTGACGGTATGGAATTTCATCAGTTAAGAGAATACCGTACAGGCGATAGTTTACGTCAAATAGATTGGCGAGCAACTTCTCGTTTACAAAAAATAATTTCTAAAGATTATCAGCAAGAAAGGGATCAGAATATTATTTTCTTGTTGGACTGTGGACGAAGAATGCGTACAAAAGATGGTGAGCTTTCTCATTTTGATCAAGCATTAAATGCTACATTATTGGTTTCTGCTATTGCATTAAGACAGGGAGATGCTGTTGGTTTGAGTGTTTTTGGTGGTGATAATTTCTTCTTACAACCTAAAAAAGGCCCATCCAGTATAAATCGAACATTAAATTCTGTTTATAGCTTACACCCAAGCCATCGGGCTTCTGATTTAATCCAAGCAGCAGAAAATTTGAACTTGAAATTTAAAAAACGCTCCTTAGTTATCATTGTCTCTAATATACGTGAAGAAGATAAAAGCGAACTAAAGACGGCTATTAGTGCATTAAGAAAACATCATTTGGTGATGTTAGCTAATTTAAAAGAAAAAGTGTTGGATGATGTAATTAATCAGCCAATAAATCAATTTGACGATGCGCTAAAATACTCTCAAACAACACGTTATTTACAACAGCGTGAAAAACTTCATCAAACATTGACTCACTCAGGCGTTATTGCTATTGACAGTACACCAGAGCATTTGGCGATTAATATGGTTAATCAGTATTTTGACATTAAACGAAGTGGACGCTTATGATGCTAAAAAATTATGGGGGCTCATTATAATGAATGACACAGGCTGTATTAAATGGTTGTTTATTGCATTTATGCTTATTCTACTAAGTGGTTGCGCTAGTGTTTCAAAAAACAATACAGATTTGGAGATCTCAGCTAAAGCGTTATGGGGAAAAGATTCTTTAAGTTTAGCAAAACGCAATATTGAACTTTTTCGTCAAGTGGATGGGGTGACAGTTTTATTGCCTTATCTAACTATCGTAAATAAGCTGAATGACATTCAAGAAAGTGAAGCTTGTACAGAAGAGAATGTTAATGCCTATCAACAATTAATTAAACTTAACCCAAGCAGTTTGCTTGGATTATCGATGTTACTAAGTTGTGATGATAATGAGAGAAACAAACTTTACTACTTGGAACAATTTGGTGCAGTTGCGCAAATTTTACTTGAAGAAAATAATGGAAGTAGTATAGAAAATGCGGTTCATGTTAGAGAAATTAGTGAAGCTGATTTGATTTTAGCTACTGCAGGTTATACCGTTCTTGATTATGAGATTTATCCTAATGGTGAGCGTTTTGTTTATCGTTTTCATACAATTGATAATGACTCAAATGAATTTGAATATCATTTTTTCGATAATTTTCATATTTTTTCAAATATGTTTAAAGCTGTTATGCCAGAAGCTGATGATAAGTTAATTTCTCAATTAATTTTAGGGCAGTTTAAAGATAACAACTCTAATATATCGATTAATTTATTATCGAGTCAAAAGCTGCGTCAGGCCGAGTATGGCAAGGTTATTTCTATGCTGGATAAGAAAACAAATTTATCTGCAATAGCCAAGACTAATTTAGCCAGAGCTTATTTATATAGTGGAAATACAGCAAATATTGAGCCTTTGATAGATACACTGGTGGAGCAAAAAGATCTGGGTGATATTAATGTAATGGCATTTCTTGCAGAGCTAATTCTTGAGTTAGATCATGATAAAAAAAATCAAACTTATGTTGATGAGTTGTTATTAGATATTGATTCTCGTACCAGAAAAGGTAATGGCGCTTTTATTCTAGCACAGCAGTTTAAACAGAGAGAAAAACATAAGTTATCTAATTATTGGCTTGAGAAATCGTTAGAAAAAGGTTTTTCAAAAGCAAATACGTTGTTGGGCAATCAGTCAGGAGTTAAACCTAATGAATAGGTTTTTTAAATACTTAATTAAATTAACAAGCAGCATAGCTGTCTTATTTATATTGACTAGCAGTGCATTTGCAAATGCGATTAAACAAGATGGCTTTGAATATCATATTAAGCCTGTTCCTGACTGGGTCGAATCTGTAATACCACCGAGTGAAGTATCGCAGCAAAATAACGCTGGCGCTGTCTGGGTGCTCAGTGATAATCAAACCAGAATGATAAAAAATGAATATTCGAGGTTTCTTCATTTTGGTGTAAAAGTTAATTTAGAAAATGGTTTAAAAGAAGCATCGGAGATTAGTATTTATTTTCAGCCTGATTTTCAGACTTTGGACATAAACTATGTTAAGCGCCATAGAGAGGGCAATACGAGTAACTTGACCAACCAAGTCGATATAAGACTTTTGCAAAGAGAAGAAAGCTATTCTCAAGGGATTTATGATGGTGGTGTTACTGCCATGCTATTAATTCCTGATGTTCAGGTAGGAGATAAAATTGAGTATGCTTATACTGTCAATGGACGCAACCCTATTTTTGAAAATGAGTATTTTTCTGGTTTTCCTTTGAACTGGAGTGTACCAGTAGAAAAAATATTTACTCAGTTAATTACGGATAAAGAGCTTAACTTTAAATTATATAACGCAGAACAAAAGTATTTAAATAAAACGCTTAAAAATGACCTGATATATTATCGATGGGAACAAACTCAAGTTCCTGCCGTGTATGATGAAAGTGAGTATCCTGTTTGGTTTGATCCTTATGCTTCAATTCGTTTTTCACAATATGATAGTTGGGCGGGTGTTGTGGATTGGGCAAAAACTTTTTATCAGATTGAAAAAATTAAGAATAAAAAATTGATTAAGTTAAGTGATAAGTGGGCAAAGGAAAGCTCGACTAAAAAGCAGTATGCCGAAAAAGTTATTCGTTATGCACAAAATAATATTCGATATTTTGGTATAGAAATTGGTCAAAATAGTCATAGGCCTTATAGTCCAGATGTGGTTTTTGAAAGGAAGTATGGTGATTGCAAAGATAAAACTATGTTTATCAATACATTGTTAGCGCGCCAAGGTATTTCTGCTTACCCTGCTTTAGTTTCGAGCCGTACCACGAAATTAATTAAAGATTTGGTGCCACAACCAGGAGCATTTGATCATGTGATTTCAACCTTTGAATTAGAGGGGAAACAATATTGGGTTGATGGTACTCGTGAATTTCAGTTTGGTGATTTGGAACATATTGGTATCAGTAATTTTGAAGTCGCGTTGGTAGTTAAAGAAGGTTCTCAAGATTTACAACCAATAAATGTTGAGCTTAAAGTTAATGAAATGCAATTAGACGAACAATATGTATCTAAGAGCTACGATAAACCCGTTAAATTAACCGCAACTTTCAAGTATTTTTATGCTAGGGCTGAAGGTATGAGAAGTTTCTTGAATACCGAAGGGTTTAGTAACTTTTCGAAAAGTTTTAGAAATTTTTATGCTAAGCAGTATCCTTCAGTAAAACAATTGAAAGACGTTAAGATTATTGATGATGAAGCAAAGAATCATTTAACGGTGATAGCTGACTTTGAAATTCCTGATTATTGGAAAAAAGATAAAGCTGTTTATGAGTTACCCATGTACGGTGATATTATTGCTGATTATATTCGTAAACCTTCAATCATTGCTCGTGAAATGCCGTTAGCCAATGCTTATCCTGCAAAAGTCAGGCATTCTATTTCGATAAAATATGATGATTCCGTTAATTGGAATATCGATGATCGAAAGTTAGTTGTTGAGTCGGATGAATTGTTTTATCAACGAGTAATTAATTTAGCTGAAAACGAAGTGAAAGTGACGCATGAGTTTGAGTCTCGCTCTGACGCGGTAGATGTTGAAAATGTTGCTCAGTATATTAATGACACTAATCGTATTAGAAATGCGTTGTATTACGCATTGACAATTGATAATGAGACCTTTAAATCTGAATCTTCGCAAGATTTAAAAATGATTTTAAAAGCTTTGCTAAAGAAAAATCGCGAGTAAACAGTGAAACGTATTTATCGCTTATTATTTATTCTATTCTTCATTATGTGCGGTTTATTGGGTTATTTATTACTTAATAATGATCGATTTTCCGCTCTTTCTGAGCAATCCGTAGAAAGCTCTGATACTGACTAGTCTTGAACTTCGTTATTAACATTTTGTAATAATCTAATTGGGAACTCCCGACATTAATGCAGTCTAAATTTGTCTTATTTAGCACTTGAATATTGCGGGTGTTGCCTCAATATCAATGCTTGTCAGAATATTAACCAATATAAATATTGCTTTATTTAGTGAATTTTTCAGGAGATGATCAGTGAAAAGACTTTGTCAGCTGTGTTTATTTTTATTTCTGGGCGCCCAAGTTGCGCTGGTTGAGGCATCTTTGCCACAAGTCGATCCTGAAGGTAAACCATTGCCTTCACTTTCCACAATGCTCAAAAAAGTGAATCCTGCGGTAGTAAATATTGCTACTTTTTCTGAGCAACAATATACCAATAATCCTTTATTAAACGATCCTTTTTTCCGTCGTTTTTTTAATATACCTGAGCAGCCCGAGCAAAACCGTCGCCCTGAAAAGCAATTGCGTGGTGCTGGTTCTGGCGTTATTGTTGATGCCGAAGAAGGTATAGTGATTACTAACTATCATGTTATAAAAAATGCTGATGAAGTTCGTGTGTCATTGATTGATGGTCGTCATTTTACTGCTAAGGTGTTAGGTAATGATGCTGAATTAGATATTGCGATATTAAAAATTGATGCTAAAAAAATATCGGCGGTTAAATTAGGTGATTCTGAGGCTTTGGAGGTTGGTGATTTTGTCGTCGCAATTGGTAATCCTTTTGGTCTAGGTCAAACGGTAACTACCGGTATTGTGAGTGCATTAGGACGTACGGGGTTGGGAATTGAAGGTTATGAAAACTTTATTCAAACAGATGCTTCAATAAATCCAGGCAACTCAGGCGGTGCATTAGTTGACTTAAATGGTAATTTAATAGGTATTAACACTGCGATTATTGCACCTGCAGGCGGTAATGTTGGTATCGGATTCGCTATACCTATGGATATGGTTAAATCAAGTATGGATCAAATTGTTGAGTCTGGTGAGGTTAAACGTGGTCAATTGGGTATAGGCATTCAAGATATTACGGTTGATTTACAAATTGCATTTGGACTTGAAAATGGACAGCAAGGTGTACTGGTTACTCATGTAGAAAAAGGCTCTCAGGCTGAAGAAGCTGGTTTAAAAGTTGATGATATTATCACTGCAATTGAGGGAGAAAAAACGACATCACTTGGTAAATTGCGCAGTCAAATTGGTAAGCGAAAAATTGGTGATAAAGTTAAAGTGACCTTTATACGGGATGGCGATATAAAGAACCTGAAGGTTGAAATCGGCGAGCCAACAAGTGCACTGGCCGCAAGTGGTGAACTACATAAGCTTTTGCAGGGAGCTCGTTTTGAAGAGAATAATGAAGGTGATGGAATTTTAATTAGCAGTATTGATAGAAATTCTCCGGCAGCCTATAACGGATTGCGAGAGGGCGACATTATTGTTGGTACAAATAAGCGTCGAGTGCGAAATTTGAGTGAGTTCTCAAGAGCCTTACAAATGGATAAAGATAAAATTTTACTTCGAGTTGTTCGTGGTAGAGCTGCATTTTATCTTGTAATTCAATAAGCTAGCTACTTGATGGTGCTATTTCTAATATTAATTTGCTGATATTAAAAAATTTAAAACTCCTTGATACCATGTGATATCAAGGAGTTTTTTTATATTTAGCCTTGTAGCATTCTTGCGTGTGAGTGGTTTGCCTGATTGTTACTATTAGTCATGTAGAAATAACTCGAAAATTGGAGATCTCAACTTTTTTAACCGTTATAGTAACGAACCGAGCTATTTTGATGTGTAAACATCATATTATCCCAGCAGTTATTCTAGGACTTTAATTTGTATTTCAAGAGCAATGAAAAATGAGTGTGACAATTGAACGACAAGCGGATGGAAGCTATTTATTCAGCAGTGATAATCCATTTAAGTTAGTTTCGGGTGAATATTTAAACGCCTTAGATCTTGTTTATGAAACCTGGGGGACTTTAGCCGAAGATAAGTCCAACGCGGTGGTTGTTCATCATGCTTTATCGGTTGGTTCACATGTTACAAGCTCTTCTGAAAATCCAGACGCAGGTTGGTGGGAAGAAATGGTTGGTGCTGGCAAAGCGATTGATACAGATAAATATTTTGTGATTTGTATTAATAATTTAGGCAGCTGTTTTGGTTCGAGTGGCCCGACTAGTATTAATCTTGAAACAGGAAAAAAATATAACGCGAGTTTTCCAGAAATTACCATTGCAGATATGGTGAACTCACAGATACTCTTACTTGAACATTTGGGAATTAAACAGCTTTATGCTGTGGTTGGTAATTCTATGGGGGCCATGTTATCAATAGCTTGGGCGATTGAATATCCAAACTCCTTGCAGCGTGCGATGCTGAGTTGCACGGCTTATAAAGCTTATCCGGCCAATATTGCGAATCGAAATATTCAGCAATCAGCAATACGTATTGATCCTGCTTGGCAAAATGGTAATTACGAATCTTGTTCATCTCTTGAAGGTTTTAAGTTAGCACGCAAGTTGGGGCTTTATACTTATCGAAACTCTGCTGAGTGGAATCGACGCTTTAACAGCCATAAGGATAAAACTGCGGAAGACGGTGAAATTGTTAAATATATGGATTATAACGCAGAGAAGTTTGTGAAGACTTTTGATGCTAACAGCTATTTAACGATTACCACGGCTATGGATACTTTTGACGTGACTCAAGGTTATGTATCAAATAGTGAAGCTTTCTCAAAAATTAAAGCTAAAGTATTAGTCATTTCGGAAAAATTTGATATTTTATTTACACCTCAGCAACAACAAGAGCTGTATGCTGGATTAGAGGAAGCAGGAGTCAACTGTCACTATATTAGCCACCACTCACAATATGGACACGATGCTTTCTTAGTGGAAACCGAAAAATTTGGTGGTTATATTCGTGACTTTTTAAATGATGAATATTTCAATTAAATATTGGGTAAACTTCGATAGCAGTAACCGCCAGATTAACTGGCGGATATAACTCGACTAATAAATCCTTTGATATAACGAGTTTCAGGGATCGCAGGATGAATAGGATGGTCTTGTCCTTGATGACATTGTTCAATGATTTGTAATGTTTTATCTAAATGACGACTGCCAGCTCGTATCGCATCTTCAAGTTCCGAAACTTTTAAATGCATGGAACAGGAAGCCGAGAGTAAAATGCCATCTTTACTGAGTAAACGCATCGCGGCTTCGTTGATTTTCCTATAGGCATTTAATCCCGCTTTTTGATCTTTTTTCTTCTTAATAAAAGCAGGTGGATCTACAATAATGACATCAAATTTTTCATTTTGTTGTTTTAATTCGCCCATAGCTGCGAAAGCATCGCCTTCGATACAAGTAACTTTATCTGCAACTTGATTAATAATTGCATTTTGCTCTAACTCATCTAATGCTTTGCCTGAAATATCAATACACCAAGTCTCTTTGGCGCCTGCTTGTGCCATCTGAATACCAAATGCGCCAATGTAGCTAAATACATCAAGTACTCGTTTATCTTTTACGTATTTAGCAATTTGTTGACGGGATACTCTATGATCATAAAACCACCCTGTTTTTTGGCCTGAATGAGGATAGATATTAAACTTAGTGTTGTTTTCAATAATCTCTATTGTTTCTGGGGTTGTGCCAAAAGCTTGAACTACTTCACCTGATAAGGATTCTGCTTTACGAGAGTTACTATCATTTCTTAGTAATATCGAGTCTGGCTTAAATACTTTTTGCAATGCCGATAGAATTGGTTCAACGAGGTTTTCCATTCCGGCCGTTGTAATTTGTACCACTAAATGTTGATCAAAACGATCGACAATCAAGCCGGGTAAACCATCGCTTTCACCGTATATTGCACGATAAAATGGCTGGTCAAAAATTTGTTGTCGAAGTGATAAAGCAATATTAAAACGATGCACAAAGTAAGAGCGATCAATTTCACATTTATTATCGCGGTTGAGTATTCTTACACAAAGTAAGTTATTAGGATTGATATAACCAATACCTAATAATTTGCCTGATGAGGCTTCTATGGTAACAAGTTCACCAGCATTAAAAGTTTTGAGTGGTGTCGCTTGCGTGTCTATTTCGTTGCTGTAGATCCACAGGTGGCCATTTTTTATACGTTTTTCTTCATGCTTTTTGAGTTTGACTATTGGTAAGTTCACTGTGCATTCCATTATTAATATATCAGGCTAAAAGGAGAGCTTCACAAACTTCATTGTAACATTATTCGCAAGAAGAACTATTGGCGAATGCTGCATTAGGGAGAGTTTAGAAAGTTGATTTTTCATTTTGTTATATTATTTAATTGAGATGAAGTTGATGAATTTTTGCGCTAGTAATAAGTGTTAATAGTAATATATGTACAACAATTGATACTTGACATGGTATGCTTAATCATTAGAATCAAAGCGTAACTTCTTTTTGGATATTATTAACTTAGTTTCATTGAAGTTTACGCAATATAAATATTATAAAAAATTAATAAAACAAATCAGGTATGTAAGGAATATTTAACAATTAAGGGATTTTATGAGACGATTATCCATCGCAACCAAAACTTGTGTAGTGCTCAGTTTATTATTGTTGGCAGTATCTTTTTCTTTATATTTAGCCAATAACTATTATTTTTCACAAT
This sequence comes from Gammaproteobacteria bacterium, assembly GCA_030432465.1. Classification (GTDB taxonomy): domain Bacteria; phylum Pseudomonadota; class Gammaproteobacteria; order Enterobacterales; family Kangiellaceae; genus Aliikangiella. The sequence goes on along the minus strand of JAUIHB010000011.1, from coordinate 6,242 downwards.
CCAAGTCAGCATTAGGAAGAGTCATTTCTTTGGATGTTACTCCACGGAGTGATGGCTTTTTTTATGCGCCTGAAGTCGAGTTTTTCACACCCTCTGGACAACCTGTCCATTTCATTTCTGATATTGTCGGAAATCCACCTGCTTATGTCGTTGGAGATGCTGTGAATGTTTATTATCAAGAAAATAATCCTGAATTGGCAATCATTGATGACTTTTATGCTATTTGGGGAAACACTCTTCTTGCCTGTGTATCAGCAGCCATTTTTTTATTGTTGAGTTTCTTAGGACATTTAAGTTTAAAAATGAAGCATGCTCAATTTGAGCTGAAAACTCGACATGACGAATTTTGTAAACGACGTATTCAAACCGTTTGAATTAGTACAAAAAACATACATTATTATCATAACTTTTTATTAAAGTGTTGGTAAGTTCTCATTCTGACAATCTCATCAGTAGATGATGGAATGTTGCTGGCTTTTCAATGTCCCATAAGCTATACCTAGTAAAGTCTTATGCCTCCTGATTTTACCCTTTCATTTTTTCTAAACTTGTTCAATGGATTTTGAGTTAAACCGCTTAGGAGGCCTGAATACTTGCAAGTAGCGAGGCTATTTGCATGATAATTTGAGTATTGATATTGTCTAAGATAAATATACGTGAATGGAATGAAGCTGAATTTGATGCCAACCAAAAAGTCTGGAATCAATTATTAGCTGAATCTTCTGCTAACCCACTATTTTTGAGTTGGGAGTGGATGAATGCATGGTGGAAAGCTTTTTCTAGTGATGCTTTGCAGCTAAAAATATTAGCTGCCTATAATGATCAGCAACAGCTCATAGGGTTAGCGCCGTTATACTTATCTTCTGCAACAACCAAAGGGCTGATTAACACTAAACGATTACAATGGATAGGAAGCGCATGGTACTGTGATCAAACCATGCGTTCTGAGTTGCTAGAGTTTATCGCTGCTTCGAGCAGCGAAGTCGCCGTAATTAAAGCTTTAATTCAATATATCAGTCAATTAAATGATTGGAATGAACTTATTCTGTCTGAGCTTAAAACAAGTAGTGAAACTTTTCGGCAACTTGATCAATCTCAAAAGATATTAAATGTTTATCGTCGAGAGGATGTTGTTCTGGAGAGTTATTATATTGATACTTCACAAAATCTTGAGGCTTACAAATCTTCTATTGGCAAAAATACACGGTTAAAAATGTTCAATCGGCGTAAGCTTTTAAATACGTTAGGCAAAGTGGAGTTTCTACCTTGTGTTCAGGACTCTGCCGAAGAACAACTGGAACTGCTGAACCAGTTGCACAGTAAACGTTGGAATAAAAGAGTATTTGAAGATAAGTTTTTGCGATTCAATCAAACGGTTGCACGCGCTTTTTCTAAAAAAAATATGCTAAAAACATCGTTGATAAAGTTAAATGGAGAAGTATTATCAATTCAGTATAACTTTTTGGTCGAGCAACGTTTGTATAATATTCAGGCTGGTTTTAATCCTGACTTGCATAAAAAAATATCGCTGGGTTATTTGCACTTTGGTTATGTTGCTGAGGCTGCATGTCTTAATGGTATTCAAGCATATGAACTTTTAGCGGGAGAAGGAATGAACTCTAACTATAAAGTGCATATGACAAAAACCAAAAATACTATTCACCACATGCAAATGGTACGAGGTTTTCGATTAAAAAACTTGTTTGCCTTTTTCGATAAAGTTCAAAAAGTTAAGACCAAACTGATGAATTAGCGGAACCACTTTTTAGGATTGAAGGGTTTGCCTTGATGGCGCAATTCAAAATAGAGACCTGATTGTGGTTGACCACCACTTTGACCAACGGTAGCAATGGCTTCTCCACTTTCTACCCAGTCTCCTACTTGTTTATAGAGTGCTTGATTATAGCCATATAGACTCATATATCCCTTGCCGTGATCAACAATGACTAACAAGCCAAAGCCTCTCAACCAGTCTGCATAAACTACTCGCCCATAATGCACCGCACTAACGGGGTTACCTTCGGCTGTACCAATTAAAACTCCTGTACTTCTTAAACCTTCAGCCAGACGACTACCATAACTGCGTAATGTTTTCCCTTTGGTTGGCCAACTTAGTTTTCCTTTTAAAGACTTCAATCCATCTAAAGGTTGGCTAAAATCAATGTTATCAATGGCTTGCTGTACAGAGTTAACTAATTCTTGTAGCTCCTCTGCATTTGTTTGCATTTCGTTCAGTTTCGCTGTTTTGGATTTTATTTCCTGAGTTAGAGCCGCAACAAGTTCTTTACGCTTATTTTTTAATTTTTCTAGACGGGCATTTTCATCTTCTTTCGATTTTTTTAAAATTTTAAGCGAACGAATTTCAGACTGAATGGCGTTATCGATATTTTCCAAGTCTTTGAGTGTTTGTTGTAATTTAGCTACCTTTTCACTGCGAGCTTTATTCATATAGTCATAATAAATCAGCATTCTACCCAGAACATCTGGCTCTTGTTGATTTAACAGCATCTTTAAGTATTCTTGGCGACCATTAATAAAGGCTGACTTCATTTGTGAAGCTAATGCATCTTTTTGTTTGATCTTATTCGCGTTTAAATCTTTTTGTTGGTTTTTGAGTTTGCGTAATTCGTCTTCTTTTTGGGTCAGTTGGCGATTAGTTGCGCGAAGAATTTTGGTTGCTGTGGCTATTTTTTTCTCTGAGTTTTTTAATTCGGTGATCGCCTGACTTTGCTGCTTTCGTTTGGTTTTAAGGTTTTTTTGTAAGGATGTGATTTCCTGCTTGAGTTGTTCAAGTTCCTGCTTTGCTTTTTTGCTATCAGTAGGTTGTTCGCTCCAACCTGTAGACGGTAGAGCGAACAGCAAGCTGATGAATACACAAATTCTAAACTGATACTTCAAACGACAACCTTTTGTTGTGAGTTGCTTTTTGGGTTATTCAATTGCCATTAAAGGCGTTCCCGTCATTTCAATTGGTATTGGTAGCCCTGCTGCGTTGAGTAATGTTGGTGCGACATCAGACAATACGCCATTTTCTTTAGTTGGTCGCGCATTACGACCAACATAAATGAAAGGTACAAGAAAGTTAGTATGTGCAGTATGGGCCTGACCAGTCTCATGATCTTGCATTTTTTCTGCATTTCCATGATCTGCAGTAATAAAGGCTTCGCCACCGTGATTTTTTAATGTTTGAATAATACGACCGAGGCACTTATCTAAGCAGGTGATTGCTTTCACTGTAGCATCAAAATTACCTGTATGACCAACCATATCAGGGTTGGCAAAGTTGCAAATAATAAAGTCGTATTTGTCAGACTCAATTGCGGCAACAAATTTATCGGTTAATAAAGGGGCATTCATTTCTGGCTGCAAGTCGTAAGTTGCTACTTGTGGGCTTGGAATTAATTCGCGATCTTCGCCTTCAAAAGGTTGTTCAATACCACCATTAAAAAAGAAAGTGACATGAGCATATTTTTCAGTTTCAGCAATACGCAGTTGTTTTTTCCCCAAATCTTGCAAATGTTCGCCCAGCACTTTAGGGAGTTTTATTGGTTCATACGCGCAAGGAGCTTTAATATCCGCCGCATATTGAGTTAGCATGATAAAATGAATATCAAGCTTTTCTCGTTCAAAACCATCAAAGTTCTGATCGACAAAAGCCCGAGTAATTTCGCGTGCTCGATCCGCTCGGTAGTTCATAAACAGAACGGTGTCACCTGATTTTATCGGTGCGCTATCGCTGATAATGCAAGGTTTAACGAATTCGTCGTTTTCTTTCCGGGCATAAGAAGCTTCAAGAGCTTGTAGTGCACTGGTTGCTTGGTGTTCTGAGGTACCTGTTGTAATTGTCTGGTAAGCCTGTTCAACTCTCTCCCAACGAGAGTCTCTGTCCATTGCGAAATATCTGCCTGAAACAGTCGCGATCCTACCTACACCCAGTTTTTCGATGTCTTCTATATACTGAACCGCACTTTGTGGCGGTGTGTCGCGGCCATCCAGGAAAGCATGTAAGTAAATTTTATCCGCGCCTTTATCCGCGGCTAATTGCATTGCTGCTTTGATATGATCAATATGGCTATGCACACCACCATCAGATAATAACCCCATAATATGTATAGCATTATTTGACTCAATAGCTTTATCAATCGCTTCTACTATTGTTGGGTTTTGTTGAAACTCACCCTCTTTAATCGCTTTTGTTATACGAGTAAAGTCTTGATATACCACCCGCCCAGCGCCCAAGTTAAGGTGACCTACCTCAGAGTTACCCATTTGTTGATCGGGTAAACCCACATCTTCACCAGAGCCAGAAATCAAGGTATGTGGACAGTTTTTCCATAGTTCATCGAATACTGGAGTGTTGGCAGCCATAATGGCGTTTGATTCTGAAGATTCGTTATATCCCCAGCCGTCCATAATAATGAGTGCGATTGGTCTTTTTTGCATAAGCCTGTTCGTTTTGTCAAATATCAAGTGAAGGTAAAAATTGCTCTTGATTATACACGAATTCGTCAACTTGTGATTTATTGCTACACTTTGATTTTATTACGTGTCTATAATTATCAGTCAAGCTTATGTAAGCTCAATGCCTGTTTAATTATTCACTCAATAACGACAAAAATAAACGCAGTGCAACTGGATCACCAACGCCATTAACAAGCCAAAGAGTACAAGTTTAAGTATGCCGCGTCATTCGCTTTCTATTTATCAAACAGGCTGGTTATATCTCCTATTGCTTCTTTGGGGACTAACCGCTGCTGGATATTACTGGGGGGGCTTCAAACAAGTTGAGCAGCTCAATCGAACTTGGTTATATCAAGTGACGCCTGCCAGTGATCTATCAAGCCAGGTTGCCTATTTGCAAACCCGTTTTGAGCCTTTTGTTAATATCACTGATTTTAAAAGAAAACCGCTTAGTAGCAAAACAAATTTAGAGGAAAATGAGGGTGCTGGGCTCGCTGAAAGTGGGGGCCCGTATATTGGAAGTGATTCTTTTTCTCCTGCTCGGTCGATTTATGAACCTTTAATGAAGTTAATAAAGGCATTACCTGATACACCACTGGTTATTTTGAGTGAACCATCTGAAAGTTGGTTGTTTGGTTTGCAAAATGAGCTGTTACAACAACGAATAACGACACCTGTTATTGTAGTGACTCATAAAGCAGCATCAATCAATCAAATCGAACTGTCGCCTGAATCAAGTTTTACATCCTGGTGGTTAACACCCATTAATTCATGGCGTATTGCGCAACCCGAAACGATCAATTGGCGGGTTTCATCACATTTAATTTATGCACCGTTAATTGAAAAACATCATGGAGGGTTGAGTTTTATTTGGCAATTTGAGGATGATTTTTATTTAAGTGCAGTAGGAGAGTCAATTCGCCAGTTGTCATTACAACAAAAAAGCTCTGGAAGCAGTCTTTCTCCTCAAGTTTTACTCAGTAGTAATATCGGGTTAACAACCCCCAGAGGTGATTACGATTTTGGTATTGGAGGAGATGTTTTTAATATAGAGCCTCTACCAGAGCTGAAACCTTTCAATCATTTTTTACAACAAATTCAACAGCAACCATCCAAAATTGAAGCCAAAATTATCTTTGTTACTGAACAACAAAGTCAACATTCAGATGCTTTAGTTGGTGCGGTGGATAGTTTGTTAAAAGATACATATTTTACTCAGAACTGGTGGATTTTCTTGGTTCAGTGGGGAATTCTGCTTTGCGGACTAGCTGCCCTTTACTGGAGTTTTCAAAAGCGTTTGGTTGTTCAAATTGCCGTAATCTCTGGCGGGGTACTACTTGCACTGACTTTACAATATATTGCGTTTACCCAAATGTTGTGGCTATCAGTTATACCGACTATTTCTGTACTCTTGTTGTTTTGGGGGGTCTTACTGGGCTTTCAAAAAACGCTGAGCTTATCTGAAGTTTCCAGGCAGCAATACAATGCATTGTTAATCGAAGTTTTACCGACTTTTTATGCTGCGCAAAAATTTGAAGCGATTCTGCCATTTTTAATGCAGGCTAAAGCAGAGCCGCGCTTGGTGAGTAAAGTCTTTGATTTGGCAATTGAAGCTGAAGCTAAACAGAATTTAAGTATGGCAAAAAAGCTTTTGGGGTGGATTGTTGATTCCAAAGTGAAACATACGCCAAGTGAGAACAAGCTGGCTGAATTGACCCAAGCTGCTAATCAAGAAAACTTATCCAGCACACTAGTTATTGAGCCTGGTCAAGCTACACCAT
>JAUIHB010000299.1 GCA_030432465.1 Gammaproteobacteria bacterium | reverse complement strand
CAAAAGTATATCCCACTTCACTTGTCCCTATACCAAAAGCTAATGAACCAAAAGCGCCATGAGTACTAGTATGACTATCACCACATACAATAGTCGATCCAGGCTGGGTGATTCCTTGCTCGGGCCCGACCACATGAACTATTCCTTGACGAGAATCTCCAAGCTCGAAAAGTGTAATACCAAACTCTTTGCAGTTTTGTTGTAACTTCTCTACCTGAACTTTCTCTTTGTCACCATTGAAGTGAAACTCGCCATTTTTATCCGCTTTAGTTGTTGGAGTCGAGTGATCCATTGTTGCGAATGTTCTATCTGGACGACGGACTTTAAGATTTCGACTTCTTAACATGTCAAAAGCCTGAGGAGAAGTCACCTCGTGTATCAGATGAGTATCAATATAAAGAACAGCAGGAGTCTCGGTTGTTTCTGGTGCAACTAAATGAGCATCCCAAACTTTTTCAAATAATGTTTTTACCATCTTTTTGTTCCTAAAAATTGTGTGGCTTCAAAAGGAATTCTTTCGTCAATTCCTAACGCTTTAACGATTTCAAATACATCAACATCATCTATTTGCTTTTGTTTATCACACAGTAACTTAACTTCTTGCGATAGTTGATTAATTTGTTCGTCATTTAAATTTAAATTATTTTTCTTTACCCATAAACGTATTGCATGTCTTCCGCTATGTTTACCCAATACAATTTCATTACTTTCAAATCCAATATCTTGCGCACACATAATTTCATAAGTTTCTCTATTAGCAATTACACCATGTTGATGAATTCCAGCCTCGTGAGCAAATGAATTTTTTCCTACAATCGCTTTATTAGGCTGTACACGCATACCGGTTACTGCTTCAACCAACTTACTACTTTTTAATAACTGCTGAGTATTTATTTGAGTATCTACCTGATAAATATCTCGTCGGGTTTTCAGCCCCATAACAACTTCTTCAAGAGCACAGTTCCCTGAACGCTCACCAATACCGTTAATGGTGCACTCTACTTGACGCGCACCATTTTCAATAGCAGCTAAACTATTTGCGGTTGCTAAACCTAAATCATTATGACAATGAACACTTAACACTGCCTGTGAAATGTTAGGAACTAGTCGTTTTATTTCTTTAATTAAAAAACCAAACTCTTCTGGCGTGGCATAGCCTACGGTGTCAGGGATATTAATAGTCGTTGCGCCAGCATTTATAACAGCCTCTATAACTTGAACCAAAAAATTAATATCGCTACGTGCCGCATCTTCTGCTGAAAACTCAACATCATCAACAAAAGTTTTTGCTTTTTTTACCGCAGCGACCGCTTTTAAAAGCACATCGTTGCGATTCATTTTTAACTTATGCTGCATATGAATATCACTGGTCGCAATAAAAACATGAATACGTTTTTTTTCTGCTGTTTGTAACGCTTCTGCCGCAGCAATAATATCTTGTTCGACAGCTCGTGCCAAAGCACAAATAGTTGGACCTTTTACTTGTTCTGCAATACTAGCAACCGCTTGAAAATCACCAGGAGAAATAACTGGAAAACCAGCTTCAATCACATCAACTCCTAATAAATGTAACTGCTTAGCAACAGATATTTTTTCTTGTATTGTCATACTTGCACCAGGAGACTGCTCTCCATCTCTCAATGTGGTATCAAAAATAATGACCCGTTCAGAATTTTCATTCATTTTCTTTCTCCTATCCTCTTAATTTTCTCTCAAGCAAAAACCAAAAAACCCGCAAATTTGCGGGTTTTGTGTGAAATACATTCGATTTACGAATTAACAAACAATAGCCCGCCGCCTCCGGTACAAGAGTAAGAGTGAGAGCAAGAGAGTTAAATTGATTGTCTGTATTTTCATTTTATAAGTTGCTATGTTTTATCAGTAATAAATATTTATCTAAATTTAAAAGCTTAAGGCATTAAAAAACCCCGAAGTTTTCGCAACGGGGTTTTGTATAAATAACACAACACAAAATCCCCATCAATGGATGAGGAGGAGTTCTAAAATTTGTGTTTTGATGTTCGAAATAGTTTTCATAAGCGAAATGTAAGCGATGTTATTGAGGTCGTCAATCCTTTATAACTAAAACTTATACAAAACGTTATCAACTCTGATAATTAATTAACTTTTAGGACGCCTATTGACATAAGACTGGGGATTAATATTTTTACCATTTTTTAATACTTCGTAGTGAACATGAGCTCCTGTTGAACGACCTGAATTTCCCATTAGAGATATCGCTTGATCTTTAGAAACAACTTCACCTTTTTTAACTAATGCCTTTAAATTATGTCCATACCGAGTAACAAAACCATCGCCATGGTTAATTTCAATGAGTAGTCCATAGCCATACCTATCACCAACCCAAGACACGACACCAGCAGCAGTTGAATATACCTTGTCACCTTCTTTTCCAGCAAAATCAACCCCACCATGCCAAGCAGGCTTGCCAGTAAAAGGATCATTCCTTTCGCCATAAAAAGAAGACATCCAGCCTTTCTTAATGGGTCGCCCGGAAATAAAGCGCTCAACTCCCATATGTTTATCCATCAGCAATGACTCTAAAACACTGAGTTGTTGACCCCTAGAATCAAGTTGCTGATCTAACTCATTCAAAGAAGAGAGAAGCTGCGGTATATTCATCGTTTGCGATTCAGAGGTATTTTCAGGGCCTCCGATTGCAGGAGCTTCACCAAAGTTAAATTCTTTAGCATCTAAACCTGACACACTTACAATTCTTTCACCAGCGGCATCAAGACGTGTTATGTGCGCTTGCATCATACCCATTTTGGCTGTTAAAGCATTTAACAGCTGTTGAGATGAGCGTTTAGCTAACTCAAGTTGGTGCCATTGATCTGTCAGTTCTTTACGCCAATTATCAATTGTTGTCTGTTCAACCAAAGCCATTTCTGAACGATGTAAGGCCACATAATAACCACTGAGACCCGCAACAATTGGAATAACCAGCAAAAGACTCACTAAACTGTATAGATAGCGGTTTTTTAATTTAATAGTACGCATACCGTAAGGAGAGCGTTGTAAAATAGTAATACTCATGGACTGCTCTTTTTAACTTAAAAAACTGAGATTTTCTTTCAATAAACCAAGAATATTCATTGCCAAAAGGCCGATTAACCTCGTAGAATCTTAGCCGTGGTAGTATAATAAATATTACTTAGTACACTTTGTAAATGATCCTAGCCAGATGTTTTTTTCTTGCATGTCTGTCTTAAATAAAACTCAGTAAAATGTAAAACTACTTATGAGTCGTCCCTCTACCCACAATGTAAATCAATTAATTTCTGCTCCTAATGGCGATGTTAAGGGCCTATTGGATCAGCTTGCTAAAATTCAGGCGCTAAACAATACCTTACATGACAAACTTAATGCAACACTTTCAAAACACTGTCGAGTAATTAATTTACGAAAAAGCACTCTAGTGATTGCTGTTGATACCCCCGCTTGGGCTAATAAGCTCCGTTTCCAGCTCACAGATATCCTATCGGCGTTTCGGGAAAAAGGGTTTATCGGTTTAGCCAATATAGAAGTTATCGTCCAACCGCGCTAATGCTTTAGGCAATAATAAAAAAAAGCGATAAACGGAAGAACTTCGAATAAAATTAAATACTTAACTTCAAATATTAATCTACTTTGTTAAAAGTAGTTCAAATTCTGAGATAATCCATTCAATTTTAGCTACCAACTTTATTTTGGATAAAAGATCACACTCTTATTTTTTAAATTAAAGTTTATTTTCTTTAAGTAATAAAAAGTCAATAGTAAGCACTCACATGTTAGAAAAGCCGCTTTTTTAGTGAAATTAAGTCCGAAAAAAAATTCAGGTGAAGCTCAACAGGGAATAAACTAGAATAAATCATATAAAAAAACCGAGACATGCTCGGTTTTATAGAAATATCGGGTAATTATTTATTATCAGATAGCTAACCCTGGTTTCATGATATAGGAAATAGGTGCTGCTGATGCATCTTCGAATGTAACCACCTCCCAAGCTGTTTGATCAGCAACCAAAGCTCTTAATAACTTATTATTAAGAGAGTGACCCGATTTAATTCCCGTAAATGCACCAACTAAACTGTTACCGAGTAAATAAAGATCACCAATAGCATCAAGAATTTTGTGTTTAACAAACTCATCATCATATCGAAGGCCGTCTTCATTCAAAACACGGTATTCATCTAAAACTATTGCATTATCCATGCTTCCACCTTGAACAAGGTTTTTGGAACGCAAAAACTCAATGTCATTCATAAATCCAAAAGTTCTAGCACGGCTGACTTCTTTAACAAATGAAGTTGCAGAAAAGTCAATTTCTGAAAATTTAGAGCTATTTGAAAAAACTGGATGGTCAAAATCAATGCCAAAAGACACTTTAAAACCATCAAAAGGTTCAAATACCGCCTTTTTATCACCTTCCGCGACTTCAATACGTTTTTTAATTCGTATAAAACGCTTGGCTTTATTTTGCTCTTCCACACCAGCAGACTGGATTAAAAAAACAAATGGCCCTGCGCTTCCGTCCATAATTGGAACTTCCGGGGCAGAAACATCAATATAAGCGTTATCAATACCAAGTCCAGCCATTGCCGCTAATAAATGTTGCCTCGCCATCGCCTTTCCAAGTGAGCGGCAACTCCGACTCTTGGGCGAAACATGTTCCGCCGCACACCAACATGACCACCACCATCACACTTGCAAACCTGACAAAACTCATTTGACTGCCTCCATCTCTTGAAGTTTGGGAAATGATAAACCGAGCGGTATCAAGACAAGGGATCTTAACTCAAAGTCTGGCGGAGTGGATGTAAACTTTGTGTAAATTGGATGTGGAGGGGTCTTCAAGAGAGGGGGACGGATCCGAGCGGGAGGGGCTCAACCCCCCCTCTCCCCGAAAACGCGGTTGTAGATCCTACTTGCCCCTAGCGGTTGGGAAAGGGGTTATGGGGCTACCGGTTCTTGGACACCCGTTCCACCTGTTCCAAGTATTCCTGAACATTCTCCCTCGGTTTGACCTGTTGCGCCCTCCGGAGCAGAGGGAG
>JAUIHB010000010.1 GCA_030432465.1 Gammaproteobacteria bacterium | reverse complement strand
CTGTTCATTATGTTCAGCCAGAGAAACTTGGCTATACCACTGATCAACACTCACTTGGTTTAAACTAAACTGCGGCTCAAATTCAATCTGCCAACCTTCACGCTGCAACCCTCGGAATAATATAAAGCAATGGCTTAAATCTTCTTTTAAATAACGATCAGTTATATCAAATTGCTCACTAATTGGTGGCTCAAAATATTGATGGATCCCAGCTAAAGCATCCAATTGATGGAACCATCCTCCTATTTTTTCTTGCAGTAACCGACGATAATTCTCAGAAAGTTGTTCACTATATTGCCAAAGTTGCTCAAAAGAATAAGCTTGCTGTTCAACTAAAAAGCTCACTTTGGCTAGTTCAAATTGAGTTTCCTTAGCAACATCAGAGACATGTTTTTGCCATGTAAATGCAGCCTGAAAAGAGCTAATTTGTAAACAAGGTATGATGTTTTCCAGCCACTGATTATCGGCAAACTGTTTACTATTCTGTGATCTAGCTTCATCAGGTATCAGTGAACGTGACAACTCATCGAATAAATTGCTATTTTTTACCTCAATAAACTCTCCCTGTTTTTTACTAAAAAAGAGACTCTGCGAATCATTCTTCCATAGCACATGAGGCGACTCTGTAGCTTCGACAGACTCACGATTAACACTAGTTTGAATTTCTGCTTTTTTATTTTCGACATTGACAGAAACATCTGTAAGCAAACGCTTATGCCAAATTAGCGGTTGTCGATGGCAACTCCGCCAAAAACTACGATGCGACTGTACTATCCGTTGCAATAAACTCATCCCTTCAGGAAAGACTAAACGCAGCGCATTTTTGCTCAGCACCAACTCTGGGGTTTGTCGGCTAAGCTTTTGAATATCGTGTAAAATTTGTTGATCCGTCAAACTAATAAATTTAGGTAGCTTTTTCTGGTATAAAATATCTAAATCTAGTTCGGCTTTACGCTGAAACTCGTTTTGTTGAGTTAAATAAGCTTTATGTATAGATACCTGCCAACCCAACTCATCCTCATCTAATAAGTAAACAACCCGATGTCGAGCCATATTAGGAAAAGGATCAAACTGCTGTTGTCCTAACCAATGTTTGACATAACTTGCTTCGGAATTAAAAGTGTTCTGGCGTTTCAAGGGAGGGGGGAGCCTCTCTAAACGGACTTTACTTTCAATCGCAAGTGCCGCCATATGCTCACATAAATCAGCAGTATTACGCGATACATCAATTAATGACTGAATAGCTTGGTCTGCGAAATCTGTTTGTTTACCTGAATTTGTCGGTTCATTCTGATTAGCTTTATTGTCCACCCAATTACGCATTAAGCCTTCTTGGCAAGTACAGCTAGCCGTTTGGGCTAAATCGGCTAGCGGCCAAATAATATTTGTCTTAATTAGCTGCTCTTGCTGCACAAAAATAGCTGTTACCTGGTTATCTCCATCATCTTTTTTAATCAGTTCAGGTACGCTGTCGCTCAAATCTGTCTTAGTTATATTAGAGGAGCCACCTTGTTGCACAAACTGCCAATCCATCAGACTATCTTCAAACAACAATTTTAGTCCGCGATATAATACAGTCAGCGAAAAATGCTGTCTTAATTGGTCAACAGGACCTTTGTAGGACAATGGACGAGTAAGCAAATGAGTACCCAAAATCGCTAATTCAAGATAAAAAGTAACTCCCAAGCTTAACAACAATTAATTGCAATAGATATAATTCAGATACCACTCACGTCACATAATGCAAGCAAATTAAAAGACTCATAAAAAAAACCCAAAAAATCTCAATTTTTTCAAAAATTAGCACTCTTTGGGGTTGAGTGCTAAAAAATAATCCCCATATAGCCGCTGTTACAAATCAATAATCAAAAATGATTCATTCATTAGGAGAACAATCAATGAGCATTCGTCCTTTACACGATCGCGTTTTAGTAAAGCGCATAGAAGATGAAACAACAACAGCGGGCGGCATTGTGATCCCAGACAACGCTAAAGAAAAACCAAGCCGTGGTGAAATCTTAGCCGTTGGTAATGGTAAGCACTTGGACAATGGCGACATTCGCTCTTTAGATGTAAAAGTTGGCGACAAAGTATTATTCGGCAAATATGCTGGCAACGAAGTAAAAGTTGACGGCGAAGAGCTATTAGTAATGCGTGAAGACGACATTATGGGCATTATTGAGTAAGTAAATACTCACGTAATCGAATTTAGAATAAGCAATTGAGGATATTATAATGGCTAAAGACGTAAGATTTGGTGATGACGCTCGCTCAAAAATGGTTGCTGGCGTAAACATCTTAGCAAACGCAGTAAAAGTAACATTAGGCCCTAAAGGTCGTAATGTTGTATTGGATAAATCTTTTGGCGCTCCAACAGTCACTAAAGATGGTGTTTCTGTGGCAAAAGAAATCGAATTAGAGAACAAATTCGAAAATATGGGCGCTCAAATGGTTAAAGAAGTGGCTTCGCAAACTTCTGATGTAGCTGGTGACGGAACAACAACGGCAACAGTACTCGCACAAGCTATCTTAAATGAAGGCTTGAAATCAGTAGCGGCTGGCATGAACCCAATGGACCTTAAGCGCGGTATTGACCAAGCAGTTAAAGCAATTGTTGCTGAACTTAAAGAAATTTCGGTTCCTTGTGAAGACAACAAAGCGATCTCTCAAGTAGGTACTATTTCAGCTAACTCTGATTCAGATGTTGGTGAAATCATTGCAACAGCAATGGAAAAAGTCGGTAAAGAAGGTGTTATCACTGTTGAAGAAGGCAGCGGTCTAGAAAACGAATTAGACGTTGTAGAAGGTATGCAGTTTGACCGAGGTTACTTGTCTCCTTACTTCATCAACAATCAAGACAGCATGTCAGTTGAGCTAGAAGCACCTTACATTTTATTAGTAGACAAAAAAATCTCTAACATCCGTGACTTACTACCGACATTGGAAGCTGTTGCTAAAGCCAGCAAGCCATTGTTAATTGTTGCTGAAGATGTTGAAGGTGAAGCGTTAGCAACACTAGTTGTTAACAACATGCGTGGTATCGTTAAAGTAGCAGCAGTTAAAGCACCTGGTTTCGGCGACCGTCGTAAAGCCATGTTAGAAGACATTGCTATCTTAACTGGCGCAACTGTAATTTCTGAAGAAGTTGGTCTTAACTTAGAAGGTGCAACTTTAGACGACTTAGGTTCTGCTAAGAAAATCTCTATCACTAAAGAAAACACCACTATCATTGATGGCGCTGGCGAAGTGTCTAACATTGAAGGTCGTGTCGAGCAAATTCGTCGCCAAATCGAAGAAACTTCTTCAGATTACGATCGCGAAAAATTACAAGAACGTGTTGCTAAATTAGCTGGTGGTGTGGCGGTAATAAAAGTTGGTGCAGCAACAGAAGTTGAAATGAAAGAGAAAAAAGCACGCGTTGAAGATGCACTACACGCAACTCGCGCAGCAGTTGAAGAAGGTGTTGTACCTGGTGGTGGCGTCGCATTAGTTCGTGCCGCATCAAAAATTGGCGAGCTTAAGGGGGCTAACGATGACCAAACAGCTGGTATCCAAATCTTACTTCGTGCTATTAGCTCACCATTACGTCAAATTGTTAACAACGCAGGTGAAGAAGCATCTGTAGTACTTAACAAAGTAGCAAATGGCGAAGGTAACTTTGGTTACAATGCAGCAAATGGCGAGTACGGCGACATGTTAGAAATGGGTATTCTTGACCCAACTAAAGTAACCCGTAGCGCACTACAGCACGCGGCTTCAGTTTCTGCATTAATGATCACTACTGAAGCAATGGTGGCCGACCTGCCAAAGGAAGACTCGGGCGCCCCAGACATGGGCGGCATGGGCGGAATGGGCGGAATGCCTGGAATGATGTAAAACATCATTTCTAACGTTTAATGCAAAGTCTAGGCGCTCAATTTGAGCGCCTTTTTTACTCCCAGAACGATGAGCTACGTTTAAAAGAATTCTATAGTCATTCATATTGAGAGCAATACCACTTCCCCTAACCCCTTTTCTAAAAGGCTTGCAAATAAGCCGTGCCTCTTTAAACTACTGATTTGTAAAGCAATGAAATTAATTGTTTAATAATTGATAATCTAATGATGAACAAGAGTAACTAAACGTTATGCTCTTAATAATGGTAATTTGGGAATATTTACTGTCAACTCCGCTATTAATGCCCAACGGGTCTACTTAAGCTTTGGTTTTAAACCAATATCCGGCGTCCGCAATAAAGATGGTATTCGAGATATACCCATGCGTTTAGAATTAAGTAGCAAGAATGAGTTTATATACTCAGGTGACGATGAATAAGACTTTGTTCTTCATAATTTAATTTTATTCAGTCATTAAGAAATAAGTCTGCATTTTCGTCTTTTTCTCGAAGTGCCCAGACTTGCATAAGCTCTTCTATTTTAGGGCGTATAGCTAAAAACAATTCGACTAATTCAGGGTCAAAGTGGGTACCTGAGTTTTCTTGTAGCAACTGATAAGCACTATCTACAGTCCAAGATTTTTTATATGGCCTGACCATTGTTAATGCATCAAATACATCAGCTATTGCAACGATCCTTGCCGATTGCGGAATTTTTTCTCCCTTAAGGCCGTTTGGATAGCCTCCACCATCCCATTTTTCATGGTGATATAATGCGACTTCAGCTGCTAGCTTAAATAGTTCTGTATTTGAACGTTTTAATATCCGATAACCAATTGTCGTATGAGTTTTAATTATTTCAAACTCTTCAGGTGTTAATCTTCTTGGTGCTTTTAAAATTTCATCCGGAATTCCTATTTTTCCGGTATCATGCATTGGTGCAGCTAACTCTAATAACTGTGCTTTATCACAGCTCCATAAGGCAGCTTTTGCTAACTCTCCTGCATAAGAAGCCATTCGCCAAATATGTACGCCAGTATCAGTATCATTGTAATGTCCTGCTTCACCTAGCATATAGATCGCGTCTCGCTGACTTTCCATTAATTGTATTGTTTTCCTTTTAACTTCATTTTCAATCGTTTTTTGCTGATCAGCAAGTGCAAGATGAGTTTTTATTCTCGCCAAAAGAACCGGTGGACGAAAAGGCTTTGTAATATAATCAACAGCACCTAAAGAAAAACCATACTTTTCATCATCCTCTTGAGTCATTGCCGTTAAAAAAATAATGGGAATGTTAGTTGTTTCCGGATCCGCTTTTAGCTGCATACAAACTTCGTAGCCACTCATTCCCGGCATCATGACATCAAGTAATATAAGTTCTGGCATTTGCTTTCTGACAATACTTATGCCGAGCTCGCCACTTTTAGCCACAAGTAATCGATACTCAGGAACGAGTACTCCCTTAAGTAACTCTAAGTTGCTTGGTGTGTCATCTATAGCTAAAACCTTATGTCTTTTTGTACTATTCAAATCTTTCATTATTTTAATAATTTACTCATTAATTAGTTTAACCTTTCAAAAATAATCAAAAAGATCTATCTCTAAGTAGTTGACGTAATAGTTTGGCTGCACTTTCAAAATCATAATTAAGTACTTCATCTCTAACATTTTTTAAGGGCTCTTGGAAAATTGAGTTCTGTGTAAGCTCAATTAATTTTTCTAATGGTTCTATGCATTCACTATCACAACAATCAGCTAGCTCGACTATATTTTCAATTGAACTGAACAACTTCTTTTTATCTATATTCTTACTCGATGTTACTTCACTATCAGAATTTTCATTTTGTTTTTCTATTTTAAATTCTTGAATGATATTTTCACTGTCTATCCATTTGATTAAAGTTTCATATAATTTTTTATAATCTATTGGTTTACTTATATGATCATTCATGCCTGAATTGAGTGAGTCTTCTATGTCGGTCTTCATAGCATTTGCTGTCATTGCAACTATGGGAGTGTTAATCAGGCCATAATCCTGTCGAATGATCTTTGTTGCTGTATAACCATTGATATCAGGCATTTCACAATCCATTAAAATACAATCAAAGCTCATATCTTTTAATATTTGAAGTGCTTGATTACCATCGTTCGCAAGAACACTCTCAACATTGACATTATTGAGCAACTCCTTAGTTAATAAGCGACTTTCTTCACTGTCATCGACAACTAAAACTTTTTTCCCTCTTAGAATCCGCAAGGCATTTTCTTGCGATTCAAACTGAACTGATTCAATTTTTTGATTTTTATCGTCAGTTACTAATTTAAGATAGACATGAAACTCAAAACAACTTCCTTCACCTAATCGGCTTGTTACATCAATTTCTCCCCCCATCATTTCAACCAGCTTTTTACAAATAGTCAGCCCTAACCCAGTTCCGCCATATTTTCTAGTCGTTGAAGCATCAGCCTGACTAAAAGGTCTAAAAAGGCGCTTCATATTTTCAGTTGAAATTCCAATTCCAGTGTCAACAACCTTGACACTTAAAAAAAAATGCTCATCATTTGCTGGGTAACCATTGAGATACAATGAAACTTTTCCAGTCTTAGTAAATTTAATCGCATTATTCGTTAAGTTAGTCAAAATTTGTCTCAAGCGTAATGGATCGCCTATCAACAATTTTGGGATAGCATCATCAATTGTACTTTCAAGTTGAATATTTTTTTTGTCTGCTTTAATACTGAACATATTTAATATGTTCGCAATTTTATCTCTTATATTAATAACTGAATACGCAAGCTCAGTTTTTTCAGCTTCGATCTTTGAAAGATCAAGTATATCATTAATAATAGCCAACAAATTATTCGCATTTTCATAAATATTATTAACGTACTGTTTTGTTTTCTGGTTCATTTCTTGATTTAATGCAAGGTGAGACATTCCAATTATAGAGTTCATTGGCGTTCTGATTTCATGACTCATATTGGCTAAAAAAAAACTCTTAGCTTTACTCGCTTCTTCTGCTTTAATGACTGCTCTTTCTAGCTCTTCTGTTCGTTGCTCGACTTTTATTTCAAGATTATCGGCTAGTTTTGACAAGCGCTGATTGGCGTTAAATAATTCTAAACTTTTTTCTTCTAATAAATATTCGGCTTCTTTTCTAGCAGCGATTTCTCTAGCTATTTTTCTATGAAGAATATCGATATTTTTCATTAGATTTTAATTTTTCGTAACTTAAATATAACGTTTGTATTACTGCCTTTTTCCAGTGGAATAATTTCGACAGTGATATCTTCCTGATAATGGTGAATAACACCTTCAATTAATCCATGAGCAAGAGACGCGAAAGGGCGATTAGACTGATAAGTTAGCTCCATTTCATTCGAATTAGGAAATTTTGCGTCAAATGTTGGAAGCTCTGCATCAGGATAGAGCTTTTTAACGTTTACATGAATTTTATTCTCAATGCTGTCAAGAAACTCAAACGAGTTTTTCGTTGAATTAAAGTATTGGGGATAGAGCTGAAAAAATTTACCTAGCAGGTGAGTTCCAAAACTCCTAACCAGATCATTAATCGGTATATCAGTATGAGCACTAAGTGCTGTTACTAATTTTAATAATTCTTCATAATCGTAAGTACCGACTGAGGTGTAAGCAGCACCTGATTTTAATTTTGAATCTTCAATAATCTGATCGGCAAGCTCTAGAGAGAACTGGTCTTCGACCATTTCAAGAAATTCAGTGAAAACGATACCTTTCATAATTTTCCGCTAAGCCTGTATTAATAGTCTGGTTAATATTTATGAAGTCTCTGTAAAATATAGTTGCTTAAATGAGTATTTACGAATTTGATTTAAACTATTTCTGCACAACTTTTAGGATTATTTCGAATAAATATTAGTGAGCAATTAAATGCTGAATAGATGAGATTTTTTAATATTTTTTTTTATAAAAAATTAAATTATAAGATCTTTAATAGACTATAAATAATAATATTCACTACTTAATTGGTCTTAAAGGATACCTATTTTTTCGAGTAAGAGGACAAATCTCAAATAGATTGGTAACCACGATGTTCCAGTTCTTTATCCATAATTCTCGCTCGAAGATAATGACCAATTAGTGCTAACAACTTTTTGTCCCGAATACCAGCAGTAAATTTCGTCATTAAACGCAAAGACGCTGAGCACAAACATACTTATGTAGATAAAGAAATCTATAAAATTAAAGAAGCTAGTTTTTTTGAAGGCATCAAGTTTGGTGAAGGTAGGGACGGAATATAATTCTTTCAGAAGATACACGTAACAACTTTACGTTGACTCAATTTATGTCACAGTTAAATAAATGGTGGGATTTACTCCAAGCGACAGAAGTCTTTGTTAAATATAAAAATTCGAGTTGGAATTTTTACCAAAATTATACTGCCATTCATTTGCTTTCTCATTATTAACGTCATAATCGTTATTAAAAAAAATACTCTTATTCTATTTTTATCGCTCAATAGAACGCGGTTAAATAAATTGATTGCAATAGCATTCTCGTTTTGAGATATTTCAATTCGGTGTTGTAATACTAAGCTGTCAAAATTTTCATGGGTATGGTGAGGGAGCCACCTCATTTAGATTCTAAAAGCTTAGTATATATCTAATATTGATTAGCGAGGTTGTACTATATGAATATTACCCAAGAACTAGTAATTGAACATCAGCTTATATTAACCATTAATCAACATATTCTTGAAATCACCCTCCAACCAAGCCAAGTCGGTTCCGACAAATACTTTTCTATTATGAATCAATATGTTTCATTTATTGAAAATTTTATTGATGACTATCATCATGTCAAAGAAGAAGAGTTTCTATTTGAGGCATTATCATTACCGGGTGTTTTAAATACCCACTTGCTTATTTCAGAAATGCTCTGTGAGCATAAAGCAGGCCGAAACGCATTAGATTTAATTAAATCGGGGATTCGATTTAGTGATTATAAAGAAATTACCCAAGGGGTAAATGATTACTTTAGAGTAATGTCTCAACATATTTCTAAAGAAGAACATATACTTTTTTCTTTAGCTGAAAAATACTTAAGTAATCCTATCAAACAACGTGTCATTGAATTTTATCAAGACATAGAAGAAAGTAAACAGAAGTCAATGTTGTGGAAAAAATACGTCGATTTTTCTGAAGAGCTAACAATATTGTTAAAGCAGAGCTGTACAATACATTAAGCTCCACACTGTACAACACTGGCTTTAAATAAAATTACAAAACCAGCATATTTTAGAATTTTCATTTTTTCGCCATCGCAGTTATAACAGCACAGTCATTTCAACAAGCATCATAAATTTTATAAAAGTATACTGTCGATTTTCAACATTGTCACTCGTCTACTTACTATACACAGCTTTTTAAATGTGTATTTATTAAAATTATCGACAACTCATATTAATCACAGGAGATTGAAAAATGGCTAAATACTTATTTGTTTATCACGGTGGAGGAAAACCTGAAGAGTCAGAAGATATTCCAAAGATCATGAAGGCTTGGGAGGACTGGTTTATTAATATGGGGGAAATGGTGATAGATGCAGGAAACCCCGTCGGGATGTCTACCACAGTGAATAGTGATGGTTCGGTTACTGATAATGGTGGTAGCAACCCGACAAGTGGATACAGTGTTATACAAGCCAATTCTATTGAAGAAGCCATTAAAAATGCAAAGAGCTGCCCCATCCTAACAGGAAATGGCAGTATTGAAATCGCTGAAATCATCGAGATGTAATCGCCAATCAAGGTATCAGGAACTCAATTAGCTTCTCACAACTTGATAGTGTGCTCCAAAAAGGTGGAGCACACTAAGCAAAAGCAATGAAATACTATTATAAACATTGTTCAATATTTTTTATATTATTGATTTATAAGTATATTTTTCTTACCAACCCATCCTATAAATATTTGCTTACATCCTCAGAATAAAAAATATCAAAATTCATGTAACCTATAGTGTGTTAGTTAACTATAACACCATGTAACAACAACTAACGCAATGGAGTTTATATTATGAATAAAATGACTAAATGGCTTTCAGCAACTTTATTTATTACAAGTTCGGCGGCGCTCCAAGCTTCTGATGCTTTAACACCTAGCTGGTATGTACATGCAGACATCGCGCAGCTTAAACAGTCCTCAGTTAAAATAGACACTATAGCAGAGGACGACAAACAAAATCTGGATACTTTAATCGGAAAGCTTTTCAATGGAAATTTAGCAACTCAAGTACAACAGGTCACCTTTTTTGGTGAAAATATTGAAAAAAATAAGGGGAATGCGCTTCTTAAAGGGCAGTTTGACACTAGCGACATTCTCGCTTTTACAAAAAGTATCCAAACAAAGCCAAACTATCAGAAACAAAATTTTCAAGGAACTGAGATCTACCAATGGTCTGTGGTTATTAACGGAAGTGATTTTGTGAATAAAAATACCGTTAAAATAGACAGGGCTTCATCAGCAAATGAGCATGGAGAAGAAAACCTTGGTACCGTCTATTTTGCTCAACTTGATAATAATCAACTGCTATTTAGTAAAAACGAATCATCAATAAAAGGTTTGGTCAGTGGTAAAAGTCGCTTGTTCGATATAACACAGACCGAGCCATTCAAAGTTGTAGTCAACATCAAGGAGGCTTTATTACATGCCGGTTTAAATAAAAATGAAGCCATTGAAAACATAGAGTTTGATTCTGCTATTTTACAAAGAATGGAACAGGTTTCTTTTAAATTATCAGAGCAAAGTGATCAAGTCATGTTACAGGCAGGGCTTAAAACCGATAATACGATTGCAGCTGAACGAATAGAATCATTGATTAATGGTTTATTAATTATTCAAATGATGGCTTCAAATGTTAAACCAGAAGTAAAAGAACTAATGGGAAATTTAACCACGCATGTTGATGGACTCAATTTAATCATTAAAACTCAACTTAGTGTTAATACGCTAAATAAAATGCTTGCTCATTAATAAGTTATATCCCGAGATGAATCAAGCAGAAATTATTAAAGCCGCTCAACAGGGAGACACCAATTGTTTTGAACAATTGGTGTTGCATTTTGAAGCGCCACTATATCGCTTTCTATTAATTCGCTGTCATAATAAAAGTGACGCAGAAGATATTTTACAAAACGCTTTTATCAACGCTTTTAAGTACATAAAAAGCTATAATAAACAGTGGCAGTTTAATACTTGGTTATATTCAATTGCCTATAAAGAACTAGCTAAATACACATCTAAACAAAAAAATTCGATCATTGATTATGATAGCTACACCTTTGAAAGTTCTCTGTCGGAATACTTATCAGAGACAACATTCGGTGAAAAAATTAATCAAGAAATAATCAATAAAGAAAACATTTGGTCCTTAGCTAAACAAACTCTAAGTACAGCGAGCTTTGAGGTTCTATGGTTTTTTTACATTGAAGGTTTTGATATTAGTAGCATCGCTCATATTGTTGAAAAAAATTCTAATTGGGTAAAGGTTTCTTTACATAGAAGCCGTAATACACTTTATCATTCTGTATCAAAATCAGATGATTTGAAACCTATCAACACTGCGACTAACTAGTTAATTAACTCAGTTTAATAAATACTGGAAAAGATGATGAAAAAATTAACGAACAACAATTCTCAATCAAACGTTATAACTCTAAAAGGTGAACATCAGCAATTAAACCTAGATAAAACCAGATTACACTTATTAAACAATCTATTAGTCAATGATGCAAAAAAACTGCCTTCAGAAGTTTCCAACAAACTACATGAAAAAATCGTCAACTCGCTCAATGAATCGTCTCATATTCAGGCTAAAAGTAATCTTTGGCCATACGCAATAGCAGTTAGTTTATTTTCATTTTCCCTTTTTAACTTAATCTATGAGCCGCAGTCAGCATCTCCTATAATTATTGGTAAAGAAACGCCTTCATCTGATATTAGCCTAGATCAAGAACGCATTGCGCTAATCAATGATATCAATAAGCTCAAGAAAAAGCTAATGATGTAACTACTAGCATTATTGACATTCTCAGTATCCCACCTATTTCTAATACAAGCTCTTCAAACAGATCTGGCTTTTTTTAGTTTGTGAGTATATAAGATGTAATATCTTATCCTTTAACGGTCTCAGTTATTACGAAAAAGTAATAATTGATACTATTAAACAGCTATGTATAGCTAGTTTAGGCATAAGTCACTCGTTATAAGTTGATATTCAAATATAAATTGCTACCTTTATTAAAGTAACCTGGACAAGTCTGTGATATTGGGAGACTTCAGGTAACTAAAGATAATCCAATAAACCACAATTTATCTATGGTTTATTGTAATAATGATTCCGCAAAGATATCGATAAAATACTGCCAATAAGGATAAGAAAATGGCAAATACCAATAAACAAATTCACAGCCAGTTAAGTATTGAGTTTAGCGAGGAAGATGTTTCACAAGCATTTTCAAAGGGTTGGTTCTGTATTTATTATCAGCCGAAAGTGATGCTATCAAACCAAAATAAAATACTAGGTGCAGAAGCTTTCGTTAGACTCAACCACCCACAACATGGCAATTTATCACCTTATTTATTTTTACCACTAATAAAAAAATCAAATCGCTTATATGAGTTAACCTCTATCGTTTTAGGTGAAATTAATCAAGATCTTACTAATTGGCAACTTAATGGTTTTGATCTTTCAATCGCCATCAATATTGATGACGTGACTATACAATCAGAAGAGTTTCAGCAACTCATTGAAAGTTTAATTAATGCTGAGTCAATTCAACCTCATTTGATCACTTTTGAAGTATCCCATGCATCCGAAATAGAATGGAATGAAAAACTTATTAATGCATTAAATGAATTCCGTCTTAAAGGCTTTCAAGTCTCTCTGGATGATTATACTGGGGATATACATTGTGGTAAAAAATTTAGTGAACTCCCTGTTGATGAAGTTAAAATTAATCGCAATATTATTACCGCTTTAGAAATTAATCCTTCGGCTAAAGGAAGCGCTCGCCATATAATCCACTCAGCAACAGAAATTGGTACAAAAGTTGTTGCTATGGGTGTTGAGAATAAAAAAGACTGTGACTGGTTGACTCAATCTGGATGTGATATCGGACAAGGGTTTTATTTAGGAAAACCATTGGATAAAGAAGAGTTTTTTGAAACTTTTTTATCTAAAGAAAAACAATGGGAAGTAGTTAAGGGCTGGGATAAGCCCAAAGTTTTATTGATCGAAGACGATATAAAGTATCAGGAATTATTCACAGATACCTTAGCTGAATTATTTGAATTACATGTAGCAAGTAATGCAAAAGAGGCCTTGTCTATTGCAAACAAATTGCGACCTGAAGTTCTTGTTGTAGAAACAACGGTGGATAGCAATCAAGGGTTTGAAATTAGTAAAAATATAATTTCTGAAATTGGTAACCATGACTGCCCCATTTTGTTTTTATCTCGAGATGACTCCACCCAAAATAGAATATCTGCTTTTGAACTGGGTGCGCTTGACTGTATTAACAAACCATTTTCTGTCAACGAATTAATTGCCAAAATACATCGTGCTACAGCATTGCAAAAACAAAGAATTGAAAGTCATCAAGATGAAAAAGCTGTACTAGCGATTGAAAGTGCAAAAATAATCCAAGAAGAAGCTATTCTTTACGGCAGCATTGTTCATCTTTATCGCGATATTATGCATTGTTATGATGAAGAAGCATTAAAATCTGTTATTTTCGATTTTTTAGAACATAAAGGGTTACAATCTTCTTTACAATTTAGAGGAGGAGACTCAATTAGTACATTTGATCAACGAGGAATTGGCGTTAGTCCGATTGAAGTTAATTTGTTTGAAATACTAAAAGATAAAGGAAGGCTTTTTGAATTTAATGGTCGTATGATTATCAATTATAATAGCGTCTCCTGTTTAATCAGAAAAATGCCTGATGATAAAGCTTCAGCAGGTGTAGCAAGAGATTATTTAGCTACAGCAATAGAAGGTGCTGAGATTCGTTATGCCGACATTTTACGACAACGCACAATTCGCTATGTTCTTAGTAAGCTCAATACGTTAGCATCATCACTTTCTACTGCGATTAAAAAAGAAGTAGACGAAAAAGCTAAATTATTAGCAACGCTTAATATTGAATTACAAATGAGCTTTCATGTTCTAGATTTAACTGATGAGCAAGAAAAGAAAATTTCGGAAATTATCAATGCAATTATTCAATCTAGCGATCAAGGTGAAAACCGAACATTAGATACTATAGATAACATTGAATCTATTATTAAAGAGTTAAATCAGATAGTTTCTTCATCTAATATTGAACAGCTTTCAGCACCGCGATCTGGTTCAGACGTTGAGTTCTTTTAAAAGAACTCAACCAGCATATTATTATTTATCTCTGAATACTTTCCACCTAAGTCATCTACTCCTAAAGCAGATCTTCTTGTATTAATAATTTTTATACGTGAAATTTCATTTGTAAGCAATTTCACCTACGACTGATTTTATATCAGTATTATCTTGGCAAACTTGAATATTGCCAGTAAACTAGTGTTCAAAATTAATACAATCGCATATAGGGATTTAAATTATGAAAACAGGTCTGGTATTTTTATTATTACTAGGTAACTTGGGTCACCTGAGTTTATTAGCCAAAGAAAGTTTATTAACCAAACATACTGTCTGTGATTTTAACTGTACTCTTTCAAAACACTTAGATGCAATTCAAGCTAGAGACTTTAAAGCTTTTGAATCAACCATTACACCGACCAAAAAAATCAGTTTTATCTTACCAAATGGTAAGTTTTTTGATGATTCAGAAAATTTTCGAAAAATGTTAAAAGATTGGTTTGCACAAGATGGTTGGACATTTAATTATAAAATCATTGCTAAAGAACATTCAGATACCTTAGGCTACGCCTTGTTGCTGGTTAGTTACGATGAAAAAGAAAGAGCCGGAAAGCCCTATCATATTGACCACTATCTCAATTTGATTTTTAAGAAAATCGATGGGCATTGGTATTTAATTCATGATCAAAATACAAAAACAGAACTTAAGTCTCAATCATAACGCTTAATTATTTTACACAGCTAAACAAGGAGATGTAAAAGACTTATGTCTCCTTTCAGCCAAGGAAACCAGCTGGCAATAGTATTAAAGACTAGTATTAAATTACTATCCACCAGATAAGTGCGATAATTAATACTACAGAAATCGCAGCAACAACTTTATGTTTTTCAAAAATAGCTTGTGCTTTATTACCGAATAGCCAAACCAAACCACCTAATCCGAAATAACGCACCGCTCTTGATAAACAAGAAGCAGCAATAAATGATCCGAATGCATATTTTGTAGCACCAGCAGCTAACATGGCAATTTGAAAAGGAATAGGTGTAACTCCAACACTAAAAACAAACCAAAATCCTTTACTTTCCATTTGTTGTTTGACCTGTTCATATTGTTCTTGATTAGATAATAAAGAAATTAATTCATCGCCTATCGCATCAAAAATAAAATATCCAACAGCATAACCTACACTTGCCCCTAAAATACATCCTAGCAAAGCCACAGTACTAATGGCTATTATAGCGCTACGACGGGCTTGCATCAGAGGAATTAGAATGGCTTCAAGTGGAATGGGCACAATAATGGATTCAAGAAAAGACGCCAAGCCGACGCCCCATAACATATGCTTTGAATGGACTAATTTATATCCCATATTTTTAAATTTTGACTTTTCCTTACGCTTAGTCGATTGACTCAGCTCTTCACTAGATGCATCGCTCAGCATATCTTTCTCATTCAATTAAATTTAATTACGCTTTATTTTAACCAGGTAAGCAGGCAGTAACTTTTATACTGCCTGCTTTCATACTATGCTGCATGTTTTCCTTCAGCAATTTCTTCAATCATTTTTTCTGTAAATCTATCCAGATCATCAGGTGTTCTACTGGTAACTAAACCATTATCAACAACAACCGCTTCATCAACCCAATTTGCACCCGCATTAATCAAGTCACAGCGAATGCTTTTATAAGAGGTTAAATTGCGATTCTTTACGACTTCAGCATTGATCAATGTCCATGGACCATGACAAATCGCAGCAACTGGTTTTTGCTTTTCTCCATTAAAAAAACTTCCGATAAACTCAATTGCTTTGTCATTTACACGTAATAAATCAGGATTGATAACACCTCCTGGTAAAACTAGTGCGTCAAAATCACTTGCAGAAACCTGACTTAAGGTCGCATCTACATTGACTTCACTACCCCAATCATCACCTTTCCAACCTTTAATTTTTCCCGACTCAATAGAAACAACTGTAACTTCAGCGTCAACCTTTTCAAGTGCTTTTTTCGGTACTTCTAACTCACTTTGCTCAAAACCATTAGTGGCTAAAATGGCGACTCTTTTGTTTTTTAAAGAAATACTCATCAGATATCCTCCGTATTAATGGGTTAAACGTTAATAGGCTAAATATAGTGACCCTGAAAATTCATCTAGCGACTAATGACATCAGTAGCCAAACCCAATCATAAAATTGATATGACAGGAACTAGACCAATATCACGATCATCACTCAAACACCAATCAAACATCATGCCAAGACAGCATCTCCCCAACTCTGTTGCCTAAGCGACAGCATCTCATTTTAGAATTGTAAAATTGCGCAGGAATACGGCAATATTTACCGACATATAAAATATCAATTAGATGCCTGTAAAACTTTAATGATTACGTGTAGTATCGTAAGACAATTTTGAATGAAAGTTTTAATGTCAATTAGCTCAAAGTTCAATCATGGTGCTCCAAAATATGAAGAATAAATATTTAATGATAATAAGCAGTATTATTTGCTTCAACTTATTATTCACAACTCAACCGACGCGGGCTCAGAGTAATAACAAAACCCAGTCATCACTATCCAAAGTAACTTCATTAAAAATCACGACACTTTCAACTATGCTAGCAAGTCAAGGAATTGGTGAATGGGGATACTCAGCATTAGTTGAAGCTAATGGAGAAAAAATATTGTTCGATACGGGCAATAAACCAGACACCGTACTAAAAAATGCTGAAGAATTAGGTATTGATCTATCTGAAGTGGAAAACGTTTTTATTAGTCATAATCATAGCGACCATACTGGTGGATTAATTACACTAAGACAGCATCTTAAACAACGCAATCCTAAAGCATTAAGTAAAATACACGTTGCACAAGGCATTTTTAACCAACGTTTAAACTCTGACAATAAAATACTTGATATCAAATCACAATTGGAAGCTGATGGTGTTGAATTTATCATCCATTCAAAACCGTCTGAAATTTTTCCTGGTGTCTGGACAACAGCACCAGTAGAAAGAAAGCATAATGAGAAAAACTGGGGAGACAGGGGCAGAATAAAAATAGATAATCAAATTGTGAAAGACAACATTCCAGAAGATCAGTCACTCGCCATTTACACTTCGAAAGGCTTTGTTTTAATTTCAGGCTGTGGTCATGCAGGAATTATCAACACACTAGAACATGTTACAGCACAGATTAATGCAGACAACATTTATGCGATCATAGGCGGCTTTCATTTAGTTAGCGCTTCTGAAGAAAAGCTAGCATGGACAGCAAAGCATTTAAAAAAATTTGGGGTCATTAATATTATTGGAGCTCATTGTACTGGCTTAAACTCGCTTTATGCGCTTAGAAAATTACTCAACTTAAGTGAAAGACAAGCAGTTGTCGGCTCAGTTGGTGATCATTTTAGCCTACATAAAGGTATTCTAGCCGGTATAATCGCTCGCTAATAAAAACTAGCTAACCCAAACCAGCTAATCAACCATTGGAATAACACATGATTATGAAAATGCCCACTGATAGTATTCGCTTTGTTATTAATCGTATACGCGAACGTCTATGGGTAAAACCATTAATTATTTGTTTGCTCTCAATAGCTGGCGTGTTTGTTGCCAAGTTTACCGACGGAACACCTCTTCGTATGTGGGTACCTGAAATTAAAAACGACTCTATCGAAACATTGCTCTCAGTTTTGGCTTCAAGCATGTTGGTTATTGCAACTTTCGCCGTTGGCTCAATGGTTTCTGCCTATAACTCAGCCAGCCAAACAGCAACCCCCCGTTCATTTGCTTTAGTGGTTGCTGATGATGTATCTCAAAATGCATTATCAACATTTATTGGTGCTTTTATTTTCAGTATTATTGGGTTGATCACGATAAAAAACGAATACTTTCAGGTAGCAGGCAGTTTTACTTTATTTGTGCTCACTGTTTTAGTTTTTATGATCGTCATTTTAACTTTTGTACGCTGGGTTGATCGGATTGCCAGATTAGGCAGAATGGGTATGATAATTAAAAAAGTCGAAAACGCGACAGCCGACGCACTAAAACGCCGCAAAACAGCACCAACGCTATGCGCTTTACCAATAAGTGCAAAAAACAAGCAAGAAGGAAAACCGATATTTGCCTCCAACGTTGGTTATATTCAAAATATAAATATGGAAAAGCTGCAAAGTTTAGCCAAAAAGCTCGGTATTAAGGTTGTAATCGAAGCTTTGCCAGGTGCATTTGTCTCTCCTGGTCGCCCGCTGGCATATACATACCCTGCAATCACAGAAAAGGACTTAAATTCAATTATTGATACCTTTCTTATTGGCGATGACCGAATGTTTGATGACGACCCTAGATTTGGTCTGGTTGTGCTCTCAGAAATTGCAGGGCGAGCAATGTCACCAGCAGTTAATGATCCAGGAACAGCAATTGATATACTTGGCAGTCTTGTTAGATTAATAACCTTATGGCATCAGCATACAGGAGAGATTCCTCCCCTGAAATATGATCGAATAGAAGCACCACAAATCACAGTTATCGATATGTTTGACGACGGATTTACAGCAATAGCCAGAGACGGTGCAGCCACAGTTGAAGTGGCAATCCGGCTTCAAAAAGCGTTGCAATCCCTATCATTGATTGATGATCAAGAGATAAAAAGAGCAGCACAAGAACATGCACGACTAGCTTTAGCCCGAGCTGAAAAAACCATGCTTATCGCTGAAGACTTATCAGCAGTTCGCAATATCGCACAGTTAACGACAAACTCAATGGAACAATAATTTGGCTTTTCAGTCATAATAAGCAATTAAAATGAAACATTTTGAAATGTTGATCATTTAATATAGATTTTGAAAATAACTAATAACGCTGAAATCAACTTTAAAAAGACAACAAGGAATATCCATGTTAAAAGCCAAATTTAGCCTTGCTTTTTTATCATCTGAATATCACCGATGGATTGGAATCCTTTGCTTAACTTGTGTGCTTTCAGCTTGTTCTACAACCAGCAATAAAGCCACAAAAACTACACAAAATGCCCCAACAAAAGGACCATACGAACAAGTTGAAGGCGAAAGTATTCCACCATCAGTTGTTGAATATCAGGATGACGAAGATCCTCTAAGGTTTATTAATGAACCTATTTTTGAATTTAATGATGTGCTTTATCGTTATTTATTAACCCCTATGGGTAAAGGGTATAACGCAGTTGTGCCAGCTCCGGTTGATGAAAGTTTAGGTAACCTTTTTTCAAATATTAGAGAACCCCTATACTCAGTAAATCATTTATTTCAAGGTGAAGTGGCAAAGTCAGGAAAAAGTCTCTTAAGATTAGTCATCAATTCAACCGTTGGAATTTTAGGATTATTTGATCCGGCAGAAGCTTGGTGGGACATTAAAGAAGAAAAAGTCACTTTTGGCGATACGCTAGCTTCTTATGGCGTAGGGCACGGAGCTTACTTGGTGCTTCCTATACTGGGGCCTTCGGATTTTCGTGATGGAAGTTCATTAACTTTTGAGTATTTTACCCATCCACTTAACCATATTAATGATGAAGATGCAGCTCAACATCTATTACTCTTTGAAGGTTTCCGTAATCAGGTTCCTACTTTAACTAACTACCCTAAAATTCTTCAAGAAACAGACAAGCCTTATGAGTTTATGCGCAAACTGTACCTGCAAAAAATACAGCGAGATGCACAAGCTTTACGTGGCGAGGAATTTAAAACGGTTAAAGAGAAAGAAAAAGAACAACAATAACTACATAGCGATTTTATATCGCATAATAATTAAGGTCGCATCATTATATGAATAACCACTCGTCAAAAAACTGGGCACGAATTACTACCTTTATTTTTTTGCTCTTGGGAGGTTTTCTCGCATGGCAAGCTACAAAATTTGAAATTGACGCTTCAGCAGACACTTTACTTGTCGATGATAATCGCCATTACTTACTGACTCAACTCGCTGATGAACGCTATGGTTCAGAAGAGTTTATACTTATTGCTTATCAACCTAAAGAAAAAGAGCTATTTACCGAAGCAACCTTAAATCGTATAGATGAAATATCGAATAAAATAAAAAAACTGGAAAGAGTTAGCAATGTTAGAAGCATTGTAAATGTCCCTGTATTTACAGCTATTGATAGTTTATCAACCAATATTGATGCCAATAAACTCACATGGAAAGAAAAAAAATTTTCTACTGAAGTTCTAAAGAAAAGTTTAAAAAATCACCCGCTATATGAAGACTTACTCGTCAATAAAAAACAAAATGCTCTATCCATGCAGGTTGTCTTTAAATCAAATGATAAGCTGGTTGAGCTCCAATCTTCAATTATCAATATTAAAAAAAATCTACTCGATAGAGAACTCGATGAAAAAGAACAAGAAAAACTCGAAGAATTACAATTAGAACAATCAAAAATTAATAAATCCCTTGATGAGCAGAGAATAAAAGAAATAGAAGAAATCCGAGGGCTTCTCAAGCCTTACGAAAAATCTGGCGAGTTTTATCTTGGCGGTAATAATTTACTTGCATATCAACTAATAAAAATCATTCAAAATGACTTAGTCTTATTTGGTAGTACCATAGCTATTATTGTCTGTTTTATTTTACTTTTTTTATTTCGTCAATTTAGCTGGGTTTTTCTACCTGTTTTTTGCTGTGCCACCAGTGTTATTTTTACCTTGGGGTTATTGGGAGCTTTAGGATTTAAAGTCACGGTTATTTCAGCCAATGTTTTCGCCTTACAAATAATATTATCATTAGCCATGATTATTCATTTAATTGTGCAATATCAAGAATTTGTTGAAGAAGGAAAAATTGATAATCAAGTCGATTTAGTCATGAAAACAATCAGGACTAAAATAAAGCCTTGTTTTTATGCTGGCTTAACCACCACAATTGGTTTTGGTTCTTTAATTTTTAGCGGGGTTCAACCGGTAATTAGCTTTGGTTGGATGATGGTCGTCGCTATGATGGTGACTTTTGCTGTCAGTTTAATTTTTTTTCCTGCTTTGTTAATCTCATTTTTCGGCGTTCAGTCCAAGGTTAAAACCCATAAGTATATTGAGCGTAGTATGCAAAGCTGCGCTTCACTAACAAAAAAAAGACCAAGTCTGATTGTTATAACTTGCATCGTTGCAACAGCAGTGGGTATTGCAGGCTGTTTTAAACTAACAGCTGAAAATAGTTTTCTCAATTATTTTGATGAATCTACCGATGTCTATCGAGAATTATCTTATATTGATAAAAACTTTGGTGGCTCAACACCTTTTGATTTACTCTACAAAATACCTAAAGATGCGATTAAAACAGATTTGGTTTTAACTGCTGAAACAGTGCAAACCGTTACCGCTATTCAAAATATGCTAGCAGAGCAACGAGCTATTGGAAATATCACTTCCATCGCTGATTTCACACGAATTGCTCAAGTGGTTAATGGCAAACCACTAACTGAATACGAACTTACCGCTCTCTATCACAGTCTAGACAAAGATTTGCAACAAGACCTTTTCTCTGCCTATCTTTCAGAAAAAGATAACGAAGTTAGAATTAGTATGCGCGTGCAAGATACTACTCCTGAGTTAAATAGAGCAGATCTATTAAAAACTATTCACCAAAAAATGGAAGCACTAAATATTCCCAAAGAAAATTATAAGTTAACTAACCTATTTATTTTATACCAAGATATATTGTCACGTTTAGTGGATTCACAAGTACTCACTTTAGGCATTGTTTATTTAGCAATGACAATCGTGTTAGTTATTATTTTCAGATCCTTTAAAATAGCAATTATCTCACTAGTTCCTAATGTGATTACAACCGCCATTATTATGGGGACGATGGGGATTTTTAATATTCCACTAGATCTTATGACAATCACAATAGCAGCGGTAGCTATGGGGATATCTATGGATGATACTATCCATTATGTTCATCGTTATCTTGAAGAAAAGTCTAAACAGACAAAAGACATTATAACCGCTTCACATTTATCTGTTGGATATGCACTCATTTACACAACAACTATTATTGTCACTGGTTTTGGTGCACTAGTATTTTCAGATTTTGTTCCCAGTGTTTTATTTGGATTTCTTACCAGTATAGCAATGATTATTGCGCTCTTAACCGATATTACAGTGTTGCCTGTACTACTGAAAAAATATTTATCAAAGAATGAAACATGAACTAATCGATGCACTAAAACGAATCCTTACAATTCATCAGCAGCATGCAATTAAAGATTAGCGTTAATTTTTACCCAAGAAATAAAAAAGCGGTGGTGCTTGGGAGCACCACCGCTATTACTCGAATTATTATTTCTTATAAAGTAGAAATATAATTATCGACTTCTTCCTCTGCTTCATCTTTAGCCTTACCATACTTTTCCTGTATTTTACCGACTAAAACTTCTCTACGGCCTTCGATTTTATCCATATCATCGTCAGTTAACTTACCCCAGTTTTTTTGAACGTTACCCTTAAACTGTTTCCATTGACCTTGAAATTGATCTTGATTCATAACAATATCCTCTCTGTTGGTTTAGAAAAAACAAGTTTTAACTTGTCGTTAAATGTTCAATTAATACTATGCAGAATACATACCAATAAAATTTTCATATAATACGCTGCTATACTAAGGTTCTACTGCTAGCTATAAAAATTATAGCGTTAATAGTATGAAATTATTTCAAAGATCGGTAAAAAGTCTATTGTATTTTTCGCAGTGCACCGATCAATTCTTTTTTGTTCATTTTACTACGACCATTCACATTATATTTCTTAGCGAGATTATAAAGCTCTACTTTAGTTCTCTCTTCAAATCGAACATTAGGATTCCCAGTCCCTTGAGAGTATTTATTTTCAGATTCTCCCGACTGAAAGCGCTGTTTGTTAACCGTTCTGGCAGCAATTTCTTCAGCTTTATCCTTTGACTTTCCTCTTTCAATCTCACTTTCGAAAACATGTTGATATTGACGCTCTCGTTTATCGCTCCAAGTACTTGGCATAAGTTTATCCTCCAGTTCATGTTAATAACAATCTAGTACAACAAAACTGCCCACTAATAACAGCAAACAAAATGCCAATAAAAAATTGATATTGAAAGCTCAATTTATATTTTTGGAATAGTTATTGCGTGAAAGTGATTCTTCTTGGTAGCTGATTAAATCACTATTGACTTTGTTAATTTAGGAGATACTACAAATGTCGAAAAAAGCAACGCTTTATCGCATGATAACACCACAGCATATTTGTCCATTTGGAATAAAATCTAAAGATCTATTAAAAAGACAAGGATATAAGGTTTCCGATCACCATTTAAGATCACGTGATGAAACAGATCAGTTTAAAAATAAACATCAAGTCGAAACAACTCCTCAGACATTTATCGACGGTAAAAAAATTGGTGGTTACGATGAATTGCGAAAATTTTTTGGTCTTAAAGATCTTAATCAAAATGGGGTAACATACACTCCAGTAATTGCAATATTCATGACTGCGCTATTGATGGCATTAGCTCTTTCTTGGCAATTAAATGAGTCAATAATATCGATCAACGTACTCGTATGGTTTGTTGCTTTTAGTATGTGTATTTTAGCTATTCAAAAACTAAAAGATCTAAATGCTTTTTCCAATCAGTTTATTACTTATGATTTACTCTCTATGCGTGTTGTCAGGTATGCTTATGTTTATCCTTTTGCAGAAGCTTACGTAGGTATAGGGATGCTCGCTAATTTTCCAGCATGGTTTGTTTCACCCGTGGCTTTATTTATAGGTAGTGTCGGAGCCGTATCGGTGTTTAAAGCAGTATACATTGATAAGCGAGAGTTAAAATGTGCTTGTGTTGGCGGTGACAGTCACGTTCCTCTCGGGGTTATCTCACTTACCGAAAATATTTTTATGATTGTCGCCGCTATTTGGATGTGGCTAAGTTAGCTTGAAAATCAGCTTAAGAATTATTATCTTCCTGTTTTAAATTTTCAGGATAATCAATACCAAGCCAAGCTTTAAAATAAGACTTTTGTGACTCAGATGGATTATCAACTAATTCAATTTTTAATTCATCTTTTGGAATTCTACCTAAATTTAAAGCCGTACTCTGTAAGCTGTCATTACGAAAAAAAGCAACTTCAACTGTATCTCCGGGTTTAAAACTTTCCAACTGGGATCTTATATTGCTTTCAGTAATTTTTATCTTATTAAAGGCAACAATGTAATCTCCGATAGTTAGCCCTGCATGCCATGCGGGACTATTCATTTCAACTTGAGTTAATTTTGCAAAACCAGATTTTTCCTTCACTTTAAAACCTGTCCATGCAATATTTGATGAAGATTTTGTTCTTTTAAACTGTAACCCTGCTTTTTCTAATAAATTATCAAAGTCTATACTAAAGGGTTTTTCTATATTGTTTTCCCACCAAGAATTGTAATCTTTACCTGTAAAATCAAAAGCAATTTTCTTCAAGGTATTTTCTGAATAGGGGATAGCTAAATATTGTTGATAAGATAAATTCTTAGGATCAACCTCATCATAGATAGCAGCATGAAGTTGGCGATAATTTTTTTGATTTTTAGTATCGTCTAATATTTTTGCGTCAAGCAACCAAGAAGCTATAAAACCTTCTGAGTAAATATTCACACTATGATTTTCTGCATAATCTCCACCTTGCGCAATCCATTTTTCATAACTCGCCTCGCTTATCGATTGTTGCAGACGACCTGGTCGTCGCTTAAATTTTTCAATTCTTGATGCCAGTTCAGTTAAAAACTCTTTTACTGTCTGTAATTTTGCCATAAGCAATAGTTGTTCTTGAAAGTAGCTGGTAGAACCTTCAGCAACCCAAAGTAATTGGCTATAGTTTTCTTGCTGGTAATCATATGGAACCAGCTCTTGTGGTCGGTAAGCTTTTACATTCCACGTGTGGACCAGCTCATGAGCAGCAGTACGTAAGAAGTATTTTAAATAATCTTTTCGAGGAGCAAATGAAAATCGAGGTCGTTGAATAACAGTTGAGTTCAAGTGTTCCGTTGCACCAGATGCTCCTGAAGTTGCATGTACGATAAATACATATTTTTTATAAGGGTAACCTCGCCAAATACTTTGACTTTTAGGCGCTAGTTTTTGTAAATCATCTGCCATTTTTTGACCATCATAATTTCCCTTCCCCCAGATGACTAGCTGATAATTTCGACCATCAGCAGTAAACTCGTAATACTCGCTAATGCCTGTTTCAATCGGTGACGATGCTAATTGATGGTAAGACTGTGCAACAAATTCATGTTCCCCAGTTTCTGAAAGCCCTGAATAACTTTTCCAGCCTTTCGGTGCGATTACTTTGACTGAATGTATTTCTGACATCAAATTTTTTGCGTACATAAAAGTTGCAGTCGCATCCAAATAAGCATGCGTACTGTCGATATGACGCGAACGCTTGGCTAGCTCATTGGCATAAAGCTCATACTTAACAATGACACTTTCTTTACTCGGGTTATCAATATTCCATTGGCTTTTTGAAACTCTTTGCCAATTTAAATGACTATCATCATTCCCTTTCACACGAAACTTTCTGATCCCATTTGCTTGATTAATCACTTTATAGTTACCGGTTCTCCATACAGGCAAAAATAACTCTAATTGCTCATGGCCTTTAGGGAATTTAATGGTGACCTCAGCTAAATGATGTATTGGCTGAGTAATATTGATCTGATAATCGACTCGCGCGCTAACAGGCAATGCAATAATCGGTAATGCAGTAACCAGAATTAAAAGAAAAAAACACTTCCCCCAACATTTCAACATGAGATATCCTTTGTTTTTATGACTCAAAATATATGACCAGAAATTAGAGTAGTTATACCTGCATTCTAATCAATTCAGCTTCGATGTTATAGGGCTAAGTTAATTTGCACTTAAACCAGTTTCTCAATCATAATGAAGAAATTGACTAAAATGACTCTTCAATTCAATCAAAGAGATAAGTAGCCTATGCAACATTTACCATTTTCTCCAGCGTGTGAACGCAATCAAGATCCCATATTATCAGTACTTAAACCCTTGCTGATAAACTCATGTCACTTGTTGGAGATCGGTAGTGGGACTGGTCAGCATGCTGTTTATTTTGCAAAAAATTTACCTCATGTAACCTGGCATACCAGTGACTTATCCGAAAATCATATCGCTATCAATAGCTGGCTCAACGCTAAAAAATTACCCAATACTCGCGCACCATTTGAGCTAAATGTTCAAAAAGAACAATGGCCAGAACAAAAATTTGATGTTATTTACTCAGCTAATACGCTGCATATCATGTCTTGGAAGGCGGTAGAGCAGTTTTTTGCTCAACTAGATCAACATATCACATCTAAAGGTTTATTGATCATTTACGGACCGTTTAATTATCAAGGAAAATTTACCAGTGACAGTAATCAACAGTTTGAACAGTGGTTAAAATCAGAAGATCCTCAACGAGGTATTAGAGACTTTGAAGCAGTCAATGATTTAGCAGAACATGCAGGCCTTTCACTCATCAATGATAATGAAATGCCTGCTAATAATCGATTAATCGTTTGGCAGAAAAACCATTAAACTCTAATTGTCCGATTGCGCTTTATTAACGATGACTTTTTGACCTTTTTCATCAGTAACGACTTGACCATTTTTTTCTAATTTTACTGTTCCTTTGCCTATAGAAACAGGAATAGTAAACGGTTTGGCAAGCGATTCACCGTTATGTTCAACGGTAGCAACAAAGTGAATATAGTATACGCCATCGCTTTCGGCGATAACTTTTAATGTGGGTAAAGCTGACTTTTCCCCCGCTTTAGTCAATGTATTTTTCCAGTTTTTCTGTGCATTAAGCCAAGTTAGTTTTTTTGCTGAAGTCATCTCTGTAGAAACCGTCGTTTCCAATGGCGAAGTCACATTGACCTCAATTTCTACCGTCTGACCAGACTCTGGGGCATCCGTTAAAATGCGGTATTCCATATAAATTGGTGCACCGGTCTTACCCGGTATCTGGATCATAGGCTTGTCTGAATTAGCTGTTGACTCAGCTATCTGGTTAGGCTGATTGACCTCATTAGTACACCCCAACAAAACACTACCAGCCAATAGACCCATAATGACTTTACTAAAAACAGATTGGTTTAAAAATTTCATTATTATTCCTCTAATTTTGGCTAATTGTAACGTTGAAACAAGAGTCTGCACCATTGCCACCAATATTTGTATAGTCGTAAATTTCCATAATGTATTTACCGGTATTTAAACTTTTTGTTGTTGATTCATTACCGTTTTCTTCTGCACTAAATACCGCTGCACCTTGTTGATAAACAACAAAATCAGGATCACTTCCATTGGTTCCTGTGGCCACAAACAAGTAAAGTCCATTCGAGGGTATATCAACTTCAATAAACTGGCGATTACCTAGTTTATTATATTCACCATTTGTAGCAAAACTACAAACTTGAGTACTTGCACCACCAATAGTTATACTTTTATAAACAGGCAAATTTCGACTATCACCACCGTTATTCGTTTCTGTTGTCCCAAAAGCATCAGCAGCTTTAACATTTTGCGAACTGAGTAAACTATCAATTAACGCGGCATTACTTGGAGACTCTTGCTTTAGAAAACTTGCAAAAGAAAAAATAGACGTGACTCCTCCCGTTGTTCTTTGTCCATTAACTAAGACGTTATAGAGCGGAGCAAGTCCCAGTGATATAGTATCTGTCCCATCATTATTATCATCATAAAAATCATAGATCAAAGATTGAACTGTGGATTCCGAATACCATCCTTGATTGCTTGAAGGATTACTTTCAACATTGATGCTAAAACCTTGTCCTTGAGCCGAACCAAAAGAATCCCTATAAACGGGATCGTCGGTAATAATACCCGAGAGTGCATTGCCAAAACCTTCCCCCAGAGCCACTCGCATATCCAGCTTTTCATTTCCGCTGTGAGAACCTCCAATTGAGTCAGAGCGTGAAAGTCGGCCTTCGAAATAATGCCCCCACTCATGAATAATCACATGATCATCAAACTCATCAGTATCACTGTTAGCATTACCTAAAATAAATATTTCAGTTCCATTAAAATGTGATGTACCTATTTGACCTTCTTCAGTCTTGCCATCAGCAGCCACATTATTCACACTCCAGTTCAGTTTCAGTGCCGGAAAAACTATCTGTGAATTAACTACTACAAACTTTTCTTTAGCACGATACATATCATCTAAAATAGCAAAAGGTGCCGCTACGCGAGGGCTGGTATAACTCGTTCCCCCCCAACCTGAGTCAGCGTTTAAATTCAACGTTTTGGAGTTAGATAAAATGTTTTGAACGGCAGAATCCATAGCATATAAAGCCTGTCCACTCGTATTGTCAACAACCGTAAAATCCCAGGTAGGTGCTGGCTCTGGCTTTTTTAACTCAGCTTTAACGCGAACAATATAGTCAGTCATAGGTTCTACAACAAAACTATAATCACCATTAGCATCAGTTGTACTAGAAGCGACTATAGCTGAATTATTAGCATTGAGTAACTCAATGGTAGCCCCACGTACAGGTGACTCGTAAGTATTCACATAGTCAAGTCCTTGAGTCGCAGGGTTAAAGGGCACACGGTCATAGGTAACATTACCTGAAAGAGTAATTTCTGGCAGAGTGTCAACAATGGTCACCGTTACCTCATCACTGGCAGATTCATCAAAACTATCAGTCACTGTTAATCTAAAAACTAATGTTTTTGTTTGGTTTGCATCGAATGCCGGGGCGGTGAATGAGGCAATAGCACCATCACTAGCAGAAAGCGTCACACTTTCACCACTAAGCTGTTCCCATGTATAACTCACAATTTCATTATCGTCCTCGCTTTGCGAGCCATCTAAAGCAACTTGTGACTCTCC
>JAUIHB010000298.1 GCA_030432465.1 Gammaproteobacteria bacterium | reverse complement strand
CCCTTCTGAGCTGGTATTATCCAATAAGACAACGAATTCTTCACCCCCATAACGACCACATACATCAATATCTCTTGCACAGGATAATAGTGTTTTTGCGCACTCTCGGATGACTTCATCACCGGTCTGGTGGCCATGAGTATCGTTTACCTTTTTAAAATGATCGATATCAAAAATGAGTAAAGTTGTTGGTAAATTGTGGCGATGGAATCTTGCAAACTCCTGTTCTTGGCGTTCTTGCCAGTAACCTCGATTATTTAGCTTGGTTAGTCGATCTGTTCGGCTGAGGTATTCCAGTTGTTGATTAGCAGACTCAAGAGCCAAGCTATTCGTTGCGATGTCGGTCACATCGTAAACAATAATGCAGATATTGGTAACCTCACCTGTGGTCGATGTAAGTGGGAATACCGATATATTTTGGTACATATGCTCAGCGGTACCAGTAATTGGGCGGTAGTTTTTGAACCTAAATATATAGGGCCGTTGCTCCCAAATACTAAAGGCTCGAGTGTTAAGCTGAAAGACTGATTCGACTTTATGATGAAACCAATTCACAGGAAGCTCTGGAAATAAATCAAATAGCCTTTTATTCCTGGCATTATTGGCCAGAATACCACTATGATTTTCCATAAAAGAGTTCCAAACCTGTACTTCATTTTTTCTATTGAGTACAACCAGACCGACATCCAGGTTTTGCAACATGTCGATCATCCAATGAAACTCTCTGAGTTGTTCTATACTATCGCTCATAGTTTAAATAATGTAGCTGATCCTTTGTTTTAGGGTATCCAGACAATCTTCTGTTAGTAACAGCAACAGATCGCAATTAACCCCTTTTTCTTGAATACTATAATTAATTTCAATACTTAGTGTTTTACACCACTGCTTATTGGTTTTTAA
Organism: Gammaproteobacteria bacterium; assembly: GCA_030432465.1. GTDB lineage: Bacteria > Pseudomonadota > Gammaproteobacteria > Enterobacterales > Kangiellaceae > Aliikangiella. Next base: position 4,208 of record JAUIHB010000298.1, on the reverse strand, counting down.
AAGATCGGATACTTTAACATGTTGACCCAACACAACAGGGTGGCCTTGACTGAGATTAATATCTAATTGATCTGAAATACCTTGCAGGCAGGCTCCAACTAAAATATTAGCTATATCCATGAGAAGCTCTAATTGAACATGATCATTGATTTCACCTTGATATTTCATTAAGTCTGCAATGTTTTGAAAGCTTGAATCATTAAAAATAAGTAGTGCCTCTCCGGAAATTCCAGGACCAATAAACCCCTGGCAAACTGCGGAAACTGTTGATTCCTTTTCAGTAAACTGTAAAGCCATAATTAGCTCGCTTAGCTCAATGTGGTTAACTTTAGGTACCGGTAACTCTACAAAAACATCCAGAAAACGAGCTAAAGAATCACCAGCTCTTCCCATGGCTACATTAGCAACTTCCTGACAGGCATCTAAGAATGTTGCGGTATCGCTAAGATCCGTTGATATGATTTTAGGAGTCGCTCTGGTGGTAGTACTGGGAGTCTGAGTTTGTGGTCTATCCTGATAAAATCCATGTGATACCAGCGTTTGTAACATTAATTCAGGACTAATAGGTTTTTTTACGAAGTCGATAGCTCCAAGTGATTTAACACGTTTTTGAGCGGTCGGCTGTATGTCGCCAGATACCACAATAACGTTATATTCAAGATTATTAATATGAAAAGCTTCTAAGGTTTGATAGCCATCCATTTCGGGCATGTTCAGATCTAAAAAGATAAGATGCGGGCTTTCCGCTTGAGCTATTTGCAGGCATTCTCGCCCATCTCCGGCAAAATGTAATACCACTTCCCAGCCTTTGGGGAGGCATTTGGCAAGCTGATTTCTTGCCATTCGAGAATCATCACAGATTATTATTGGAGTTGTCATTAAAGTTGTTGTTTTTTCTCATAAGAGTTGTAGGTAATTTCGGTTACCCTAACCTTACTTAAAACATAGCAACAATCAATGAAAATGCCAGTTATATTATGAAATGTTTGTTGTAATATAACTAATTTGACGGCTCGCTTGCAGGCAAATTGCCTCATTTATTTTAATCAGGCGAAGTGGTGGTGTTTGTTCCAATGAACGCTCGGCTGACAAAGGCTCTATATCCCCAACATGGTTTAAACTTTCATTGGCTAAACCGATAAAGACGGTGTCGCCGTAGCGAATGTGAGGGGCTAGTTGGTGAATTTTTTCCATCATTTTATTTGACAATGAAATGCCAGTTATGGCGGCGCGATCATTTTCTAATACGAGTAAATTGCTTTTCCCAATAAAAGCTCTTAACTTAATCTGTAAATCCAGACTGGCGAGTAATTCGTTAATAAGAAAAACCAAACTGACTGCTTGTTGGAGTAATTCTGCATTGTGAAGCTCACTATTTGCCTGATCTTCGTTATTATTTGCTAAAAAAGGTATCAAACAACCTGATAAAATTTCACCTTGTGATTGAACGCCGTGACTTTGTACTGCTGCCTTGAGGTATTTTTCTGCTAATGAAAGGTTGCTAGCTGCATCTTCGTGATCCTGATCTTGCATTGAAAACTGACAATAACAAAAAACACTGGATTCAACGCTACGGCTATTATTCCACTGAAGTAGCTGGGAAAAAGTGAGTTGTGGATTGTCGGAAAGTGCTAAACATTGGGTATCGGACATTTCTTGAAAGTAATCAAACCATTGTTCATTATTTCTGGGGAGCTGTGGGGCATTGGCTTGAATTAAACGATGGCAGTTTGCGACTAATTTTTTTACTTTTTTATCAAATTTGAACAAGACAAAAAATAGTAGAGCAAGCAACAGGATTGCGATCCCAATGATATATTTGTGAGAGTCATAGAGTGATTTTCTGAAGCTGCTCTCTAGTAAGTGTCTGTTCAGGCTAATTTTAAACCAACCTGCGGTGACGTCCTGGTAGGTAATTTTTTCAATGAAAGGAATGTCGGATTGAGAACGAATATATGCCTGAGCAGCTGATTTTAGCTCTGTGGCTGTATTATCGGTTGTTTCAGGTGATTCTTCTACTCCAGAAGCTAGTTCTTGTTCTTCTTCGGCCGTCTCATCGGTTGTTGATGTATCTGGATTATTAATGTTTTCTTTTTGAGAGTTGGGAGGAGATGCTACCCCATTAGCTGCCTGCGCCGAAGTGGCTTGCTTGGTTAGTTGTTGTGCATCTGGACTACCGAGAAGAGGATCAGATTCTTGAACAAGCATATTTTCAGGAAAGTGAGCTACGACCTGACCATCTTCTGCAAAAATGGTCGCGCTACGAATGTAAGGGTCTTGTGCAACGTTTTCAACAAGATTTTTAAGCTGAATCTTATCATCTGATAAAAGTGCTTCTGCTGCCGAATTAGCTGCGATTTGGGCGATAGAATGAGCGTACTCAGACGTACGTTGAGCAACCAGTTGTTCAACTTGATAATGGATAATCGCCCAACCACTTAGCAATATTGAAATAACAATGATTGCAACCAGGCTGAATAAACCTCTTAAGAGTTTCGGAGGACGTGCTTGTTTTTGTTTATTTGTTGTCATGTGAGCATTGTAGCAATTAAATTTTAATCCTGTAAAAGCGAAAATGATGGCTTAAGCACATTTATTTATATCCATTGGATGAAATAGTTGTTTAAAATGCGCCCTGATTAAATAAATCACGGGACAAAAAATGCCTTATCTTATCGATAGTTCTTTGCAGGAAAACACTTTTCATCAATGCATCAATGCGCAAGTTTTACCTTTGGCATCGCAGGAAATACAGTCCCTGATTAACAGTGAAAAGCTTTCCAAGCTTAGTTTATTTGGTGTTGCAGAGCTTGATCTACAGAGCAAACTAATTAGCGATTGGTTGAGCTCTATTGAAGTTGAGAGTGTTTTAGCATTCAGATTATTAAATAAGTCCCAAGGGATAGTCTGGGAGGTTCTGGCTGAATATAGAGTATTAAATGAATTAACAGATAAACTTCCCTTAGAGGCTTTTGACTATTTATTATGGCCAGAACAGCGTTTTACTCCACCAGAACTCATGGTGTTTGATATGGACTCAACCTTTATCCAAATAGAGGTTATTGATGAGTTAGCTCATTATCATCAGGTTGGAGAACAAGTCTCAAGTGTGACCGAAGCGGCAATGCGGGGTGAGTTGGATTTCAGTGAAAGTTTAGTCTCAAGAGTCGCTTGTTTAAAGGGGCTTGCGGGTAGTAGCATTGATGATTTAGCAAAAAAATTGCCATTGTCGCCCGGTATTACAGAGCTTGTTGAAAGTGCTAAAAAGCATTCTTGTAAAATTGCTATTGTTTCTGGTGGTTTCATGCCTTTTGTTGAGCATCTGCGACAAACAATGCAGCTATTTAAAGTGAATGCTAATCAATTGGAAATATTAGATGGCGAACTAACTGGAAGGGTGCTGGGGAATATTGTTGATGCCCAAGCGAAAGCTGATTTTATTAATCAATTATGTAAAGAACTGGTTATTTCACCAAGTTCGGTTATGGCTGTCGGCGATGGAGCAAATGATCTCAAGATGATGCAAGTTACTGGATTTAATTTAGCTTATTATGCCAAACCTAAAGTTCGTCAGGCGGCCAAAGGAAAAATTGATATAACTCAATTTGATTGGCTATTGAGTGTTTTTGACTGGAACTGAGCTTGGTAAGTAGCCCAAAAAGTGATGAGAGTTTTGGGCTTTTGGGGGATACAATTAAAATCCACTTGATGAAAAATCGTAATTCATTTTTTGGGTCGGTCTTTGTAAATAGTAGCCTTGGATATAACTGACATTCATCGGCCAGAGTGCGGCTAGCATTGCCGCTTCTTCAACTTTTGGGATTATACTGTGTTTGTCTCTGCTGTGTATTTCATCGAGTAACCCTGTCACACTTTCTGCGACTTCTGAATCGGTATGAATTCTTTGTGCTTGTGCATCATTAATTTTAACGAAATCAACATCGAGTTGATCAATGAGTACTTTTTGTTCTGGATCGTTACCAAAATTAGATAAACAGAGTGAATAATTCTTTTGTTTGAGTTCTGCACATAGTGCGATAACTCGTTTTAGATGATTGACGGCATCATTTTCTTCTATCTGAAATACAATACTGCTTTTAGGAATACCACTGGCTTTAAAAGTATTATCGATGAATGCAATGAGAGATTGGTCAATTAATGACACGCTGCTTAAATTAACAAACAGTTGAGTTTTCTTAGGAACCTTC
>JAUIHB010000297.1 GCA_030432465.1 Gammaproteobacteria bacterium | reverse complement strand
GAAAAAAATGTTCGAGGTTTACTCAAACATGAGGGAGTTCACTGCCGCACAGGCAGCTTAGATATTTTAATCCGTCACCCGCAATATCACGCGCGCGTTCACTGCCGCACAGGCAGAAAAATTATTTGTAGTTAATAATCACTATTAACTAATCCCACAAAAAATTAATGGAAAAGCGAGTGTGATTAAACTCTCATTTTAAATATTTATCTCATTATTTTTAATCAGAAAATTTAAAAAATGTCAACAACAACCGAAAACTGATCCACAACAACAGTTGAAAAGTGATCCACTATTTTGATAGTTGTCCCATCAGTCCCGCTTGTTTTTTCTCTTTAATTCGATAGCTTTCTCCTTTGATAGTTAAAATATGTGAATGATGTAGTACTCGGTCTAACAAAGCAGAAGTTAAAGCCGTGTCATTGGCAAAGATTTGCCCCCACTGACCAAAAGGTAAATTACTGGTCAATATCATAGAGCCCTTTTCATAACGTTTGGCCACCACTTCAAATAACAATTTAGATTCCTGTACATTAAAAGGCAGATAACCGATTTCATCAATAATGAGTAATTTGGGGGCTAATACACTGCGTTGCATGATTGATTTGTATTTTCCCTGACGCTGCGCGGTACTCAGTTGCAAAATTAAATCTGAAGCACTGATAAATCGTGTCTTAATGCCTGCCTGTACCGCTTGATAACCGATAGCACTGGCAATGTGGGTCTTACCCACACCTGAAGGGCCTAATAACACAACATTTTCAAGTCGCTCAATAAAGGCCAGCGTTGCTAATTGATTGACTAACGTTTTAGGAACGCCTGAAGCGAACCTGAAATCAAATTCGTCCAATGTTTTTAATGAGGGAAACCCCGCCATTTTGGTAAACATCGCTTGTTTTCTTTGATGTCGAGTTTGACTTTCAGATAATAAAACTTTTTCTAAAAAATGAAGGTAACTCCATTCTTGCTTAGCCGCCTCCTGAGCTAAAGGTGTAGCGTGATTTTCAACACCCGATAATTGAAGCTGGGTGGTCAATTCTGTGAGTCTTTCTAACTGTAAATTCATACGACCTCCACCAATTGCTCGTATATACTCAACTCATGATGTAAGGGTTGTTGTTCATATTGAACATCTAACGTTGGCATGGTATTCAGTACCTGACTCGGTGAAGCGGGATGTAGTTCTGGCGGTAAGCTTTGCAGATAAGGTCGTTCTTCTTTGAGCTTGTCGGCAGGCTTAACTTTAATCGTATCGTGAATGCGTTGATTAGCAATATTGTCGAGCCAATGGGCTAATTTCCTATTGGCAGTTTCACTATCCAGTGTCAGATTGAGGGCTGAGAGTTGGGTGGCCAGTGGACGATAAAAACTATCCCGAACATAGCGAACCATTCGCTCAACTTTTCCTTTGGTTTGCGGCCGGTAGGGGCGACATAGTTTGGGAAGAAACCCCATCGATTTACTGAATTGATAGAAACTGGAGACTAACTTATGTTGTCCTTCACCAAAAGCATTCCTCTCAACTACCACTGTTTTCATATTGTCATACCAAACCTCTTGGGGGATACCTTGAAAATAGTCGAAGGCTAATCGGTGACAGTACTCCAAGGTCTCGTATCGCATATTATCGGTTATGACCACAAACAAGGCTCGACTATATCCAAGTACGGCAACAAAGGCATGAAGTGGCGACTGACCTCCACGCATCTGTCCCCAATCCACTTGCATCTGTTTGCCTGCCGGTGTTTCAAAGCGAATGACTGATGGACTTTCAGGTTGGCCTCGGTATTGAAGCAAGTATTGACGTAACAATGAAAGGCTTCCCGAATAACCCAGTTCATGGATTTCCCTGAGTAACACCACGCCGGATAAGTGAACGGGGTTTGCTTGCGCTATTCGAGAGTGCAGGTAGGGTTTGAATTCATCTAGCTTAGAGCCTTTTTTTGTTCTGTTTGAATACTCTGGTGATGATATATTCTGTTTTAAATACCTTTTAACGGTGTTTCTTGATATACCAATATGTCTGGCTATCCATCGTTGTGAGTAGCCTTGTTTGTGCAAGATTTGTATTTTCATGAGTTCTTCTTTTGAAATCATGGTGCCTCATAAAAGCACACCAGTATGAATTAACTGGATCAGATTTCAATTGTTGAAGTGGATCAGTTTTGCATTGTTGGTAACAAAAAACGCTATCCGATAAAAATACAATGTGCAAAAATAACTCGGTCAAATAAGGAATATCGAAAAACACCAACAAAATTTATTTTTAGGAGAAATACAATGACATGGAGGCACGAAGGACGTGTGCATGCGTTTAAAGCTGTTACCCTCGATTATAAAAAATCCCAAGAATTAGAAATCAGCGGGTTTAAACAAACCGACTCTTCCCTTTACTTTGCAGATCAAGCCATAAAAATGCTGGCAACCATGTATTCTTATGATCAGGAAATGGTGCTGAAAGAAATCAGGCAAATCATTCGATTTCCTTACAATCAATCTTCAACCGGATTTAGCCGTAATTTTTTCCGCCGAATCTATCGTTACAAAATTCCTTATAAACACTATCATTTTTTAATTCGTTATAGAACAGATACCAACCATAAAGTACTGATCGATGATATTCTATTTGATTATCAGCTACCTGGTAGTCGTGATAATTCTTCAAGGGAGCGGAGTATGTTATATACAGTTGATCAGATTGGTGAAGGAATATATAAAGGGAATGAAAATAAGGAACAGATTCAGGCAATTGAAGATAGTTGGTTTGGAGGTGAGCGTCCTACCGTTAGAGTTACCACGCGTCATGTGACGGTTAATGGGATGTTGAATGATTTACAGAAAGCTAGTTGGTTAATGGGAGTTCATACCCAAACTGCTTATCCTGATGATAAGGTGAAAAGCTATACGCTTTTTCACAACCCTACCGACGGTGCTCTGCTAGATTTAATGGAATGTAACTTTGACAAAGTGAGTGGAAGAAAGTCACATAATGCGCAACAACTTGCATCTATTATAGCTGGTGAAGCGAGTAAACCGATTAAATGGACGGTACATAGTCAAGGAGCTATTATCTTTTTGGCTGCTTTGGATTATTTTAGTGCTCATCACAATCAGTCACTGTATGCTCATGAATTAGTCATTCATGGTTCGGGTGCTAATATGAATAAATTACAAAGCAAAGCTAAATCTTTAGGAATCAAGATTAATACTATCCGTAATAATCCGTTCGATGGTGTTCCAAATATTGCTGGTGGTGTTGCTCGTAATCATAGTGGATTATGGCGCAGTTTGCGCTTCTTGGGCTTAGTTATTGGTGAAAACCCGCTAATCAGTCCACATACGTTACCTTATTTAGGGCTAGAGAGTTACTGTGTTCAATTAGAGTTAGCTGGTAAGTTAAAAGAAGCGAAAATCGTTCAACGCTATATTGATAAAAACTGTAAATAATGCGGTAAAAAGAAAGGTTAATTAAAAATAAAAACGATGAAAAAACTAAAAGAATATTGGCAGCGTTTTCGAGGTGGCCCTGATTTCTCACGTAATGAAGTTTTAGATGTTAAGCTTGAAGGTCATCAGCTTAGCTTGATGTTACCATCATCAAATATTTCAACAGTTGAACCTGCTCGTGAAGTGAATTTTCCATTTTATCAGAGTGATTGGTTTGAGCGTAATGCTAAACAAGACAGGCAACACAAGCGAGTTCATATTTATACAGAACTCTGGATGTATTTGCCTGTCGGTTTTATGTCTAGTCAATATGAATTAGGAATGTTAAGTCTTTCTGTTTGGTTAAAAAAAATTTCTCCGAATAAATCTATTGACTGCAATAATTTACAAGAACTGGGTGAACACTTATTTGAAGAGTATGATACTTATTTTAACTCTCCTATTATAGGTGATAATTATTTAGGATTTAATACGCAAGTTGTGCAAGATAAATGTAAAGAGCTAAAAGAATATGCTCCTGATTTGAGCAATAAGCGGATTCAAGAGCATACTGAAAGTGCACTAGAGGCGCGAGGGTTTCCAAATTTGAACCCGTATGAAATAAAAAATATTAAGGGGAATAATTGGGTATATTATATCGAGCACCACCTTAGAAAAGATACAAATAGCCGATATTATTGTTATCCAATAAATAGCGAATATTATTTGGTTATACGTTTTCGATATAGAGTTGATTTAGCACAAAAATTTAAACTCTGGAAAAAACACGCTGAAGCCGCTGAAAAGCGAATTATGGAGTCGGTTAAAATTGAGTCGGTTGAACCTTTGCAGATTGAATCTCAGAAGTGATATGTCATGTCGAAAAAAACGTTTAATTGATCATTGGCGGCGCTTTCGAGGTGGTCCTGATTTCTCACGTAATGAAGTTATTGATGTAAAGCTGGAGAATTATTTATTCAGTTTAACTTTACCTTTGTCGAATATTTCATCTGTAGAGCCTCCAAGAGAGGTGAACTTTCCTTTTTCTCAAGATGGCTGGTTTGAGCGTCATGCAGTAAACCGTCAGCAACATCATTTGGTGCACATTTATACCTCTCTTTGGATGTATTTACCAATTGGGCTATTAGCCCGTCAAAATGAGTTGGGAGTATTAAGTTGCTCTGCTTGGATAAAAAAAATTCCAAATGCTAAAGTTGTAAATGCTGAAAATCTTAATGAGATCGGAAGTTATTTAATTGAAGAATACGATACTCATTATAATTCTCCAGTTATTGGAGATAATTATTTAGGCTTTAATACAAAAGTGTGTCAGCAAAAGCGGGAGGAACTTAATAAATATGCACCTGATATGAGTAAAGCAAGGCTCAATGAGTCTATAAAATGTGCATTGGAAGCAAGTGGCTTTCCTTGCTTAGCCCCTTATGAAATAAGAATGGTTAATGGAAATAATTGGGTGTTTTATCTTGAGCATCAAACGAGGTCTTACACAAATGATCGATACTACTGTCTTCCCCTCAAAGGAGAGTATTATTTGATTATTCGCTTTCGATATAGAGTCGACTTAGCACAAAAATTTAAACTCTGGAAAAAACACGCCGAAGCCGCTGAAAAGCGAATTATGGAGTCGGTTAAAATTGAGTCGGTTGAACCTTTGCAGATTGAATCTCAGAAGTGATATGTCATGTCGAAAAAAAC
>JAUIHB010000296.1 GCA_030432465.1 Gammaproteobacteria bacterium | reverse complement strand
TTAGTATATAGAATATCCTTTTGGCACGGTTCTAGTAATGTATCTTTCGAAAGTTTTAGAATCAAAATGATTGAAGGAATATTATGAAAAAATTTAAACATGATGATCTGCTCTTTTGCCCTTTGGGTGGAAGTAATGAAATTGGCATGGCGCCAGAAGCTAAGTGGATGGGATGCCGGGATATGGCTAGTGGAGTAGGTCAATTGAGTACCTATTTAGAATGTTTTGAATGGTTTTTAGCTCCTACAGATTTAGATGATAAAAATGCAGATCCTGACAAGGCTCCGCACGTAATTAATAATTCCTGGGGCTGTCCAACAGATGAAGGTTGCAATACAAGCAATTTTGCTACATTGGAAACATCTGTTAATAATTTAAGGGATGCTGGAGTCGTAGTTGTTGTTTCTGCTGGTAATGACGGTAGTAAGGGGTGTTCGTCCATTAATACACCAGCTGCTATTTTCGCCAAAAGTTTTACTGTTGGAGCAACTAATAGTAGCGATGCAATTGCAAGTTTTAGTAGTAGAGGACCAGTAACGGTTGATAACAGTAATAAAATGAAGCCTGAGATCTCGGCTCCAGGCGTTGGCGTTCGCTCATGTGTGCCTGGAGGAGGCTATCAAAGCATGGATGGTACAAGTATGGCAGGACCTCATGTAGCAGGTTTGGTTGCTTTAATAATTTCAGCTAATCCTGGTTTAGCAGGTAATGTGGATAAAATTGAAGAAATCATAAAAAATTCTGCAGTGAAATTATCCAGTTCTTCTTGTGGGAGTTCTGGAGTGCCTAACAATGTGTTCGGTCATGGTAGAATTGATGCCTTAGCTGCAATTGAAGAAGCTGTTAAGGTTTGTAACCTTAAACCTAAGGTGGTTCAAAATGGTGAGATGTTAGAGATTGAGGGTGTGGCTAATGCAAAATCTTATAAGTGGTATTTTGAAGGAGACGAAATTCAGGGAGCAACTTCTGAAACATATAAGCCAACTAAAAGTGGTAAATATAAAGTGGAGGTGACAGATAATAATGATTGCGTTGCTATGTCAGAAGAATTTGAAGTAGTAATTAGTGGGATTGATGCAAGCCAATTTTTAGGTGATTTTAAGATGTATCCTAATCCTCACACCAGTTCTTTTACAATTTCCTTTGTTGGAAGAGAAACAAGTTCAATTAGCCTTCAGATTTATGATATGTTAGGTGAACAGGTTTATTCTATTTCAGAAAATGTAAATGGGAAATTTTCAAAGACAATAGATACTGAGAAATTTTCAAATGGCATTTATACCCTTCAAATTGTTGATGGGAATAATAAATGGCATAGAAAAATTGTGAAACAATAACAATAAAGGTAAGACCAAAACTTATAGAAAAAGCCCCGATTCGGGGCTTTTTTATTAAAATGAATTTAAAAAAATCGTACGCAAAGAATATTGGAGTTTCTCATTAAATATCGGTAAAGGTTTTTTAAAGTTAGTTTTTGATGAGCAGATCAAATTTTAATTTAAAATGTGCTTTTTAGGGTTTGAATCAATTTTTAACTATCTGTCGTATCATTCGATTAGTTCTAATTTATAACCTAGTCAAATAATTAATTCTGCTAACATCATGAGGTTTTGTAAATTGTTGATAATTGGGTTGATGAGTTCTGCATCTGTTGCTCTTGCTCAGTACGAAACAGATATAAACGATGTAGATGGAGCATCTAATCTTTTAGATGACTATGGTAGCAGTTCTATGGCTACAAATAAGGTTGCAAGTAGCCAAAAGGTAGTTTTGGTTGGTTTTGAGGCTATGCCAATGATTAACGAAGCCAGACAAAAAACAGTAACCATTAAGTGGAAAACAATTAGAGAAAAAGACAATAGTCACTATACTCTTCAAAGAAGCGGAGATGGGGTTGCTTTTGAGGACCTAAGTGAAGTTAAAGGTTTTGCTAGTTGTTCAGAAAATATGTTCTACGAAGTTTTTGATAAAAATCCGCTCGAAGGAACAACCTATTATAGACTTAAACAAACTAGCTTTAGTGGAAAAGTGGCCTATAGCAATGTAGTACCTTCAAGATTTAGACAAATGGAAGGAATCATTGCTTATAACAATAAAGGTTCTAATGCGAGTGGAGTAAATATTATAGTTGAGTCATTAAGTGAAGTAGATACTGAGGTAAAACTATTAACCTCGTTAGGAGAGGTTGCGTTTACGCAGCAGGTTCGTTTAAAAGATGGAATGAATGATGTGCCGCTTAATTTAAAAGATCTATCCAAAGGCAATTATCATGTGATTGTATCAGTTGGAAATAACACCTATTCTACCACATACAAGAAAAACTAGTCTTAAAAACCAATTGTTTCTTAGCTCATTATAGCCTGTTTAAAAGATATAATATTTTGTTGTCGAAATTCGGTGGAATTTGTCATGGTTTTGTTAGAGGCAGCAAGTTACCTTTTAGAACTATAATTTGTTGCAGTTGGAGGTTTCTGTATAATGATTCAAGAATCCAAGTCAGCCTAACCAGGGTTTATGGGTTTTATTATTCTATATATCATGATGTTTTACCTGAACGCCTCAAAATCAAAGTATTTTGAAACCTCTTTAGGGATTAGCTCAGTCTTGCTTCAGAACCAGAAAGATCATAACAACCTAAAGTATAATAATATTACATGTTTACTATAGCCCTTATCACATTATCTTGCACGTTTTACTAGTATAAGAGATCAAGAAGCTCATCATTTCTACTAAATGAGTACTATATTGATTGTGAAAATATTTAAACATTTGCATTTTGTTCAATTAATTAACTTTGCTTTGGGTATTTGCGTTTTAAGTTGAAGCTTGATTATTGAATATTTTGCGACAAGGATGGTGTATCATGCATTTTTAAGGAGAGTTTATGAGTAGTTTTAAACAGATAATAAGAAAGTGTTTATTAAAGGTTCCTTTCAATATTTCTAAAAACATTGAATATGATAAGCTCACTTTGGCTATTATGGACAAGGTCTTAAAAGCAGATGCTGTATGTATAGATGTGGGTTGTCATAAAGGAGAAGTCTTAGAAGAAATGATAAAAAGAGCCCCTAAAGGCCGCTTTTTTGCATTTGAGCCAATCCCGGAATTTTACGCTTTTCTTAAGCAAAACTTCACGGATGAGAACTGTAAGCTTTTTAATTGCGCTTTGGGAGTTAAAGAAGGTACAAGCGATTTCAATTATGTTAAATCGAATCCCGCATATAGTGGTTTAAAGAAAAGAGAGTATAAAAGCCAAAATGAAGAAATTGAGAAATTAACAGTTGAGGTTAAAAGGCTTGATGATCTTATTCCTTCCACAATTAAAATAGATTTTATTAAAATTGATGTAGAAGGTGGTGAGTTGGATGTTTTGGGGGGTGCTGTGCAACTTATAAAAAGGGATAAACCTATTGTAGTTTTTGAATTTGGCTTGGGTGCTTCAGATTACTATGGAACAAAACCAGTTGATATATACAATCTTCTATGCAAAGAATGTGGTTTATTTATCTATACCCTTAAAGACTGGAAAACGAATGGAAGCTATTTAGATCAAAAAGAATTTGAAGACCAATACTTCAATAGAATTAACTATTATTTTATAGCCGCACCAATTTAATACCTACTTCTTAGGGAGTCCAAATTAAGTAGAGTTCCCTTTTAGGCGGCCATGGAACTTACCAATATTATCATTTATTCATGGGTTCTAACCTAATAATCAAACACTCCTCAATTGTATTGTTGTTGAAATTTTAATACGCTACAAGTTTTTTGCTCGAAAAACTTACGAAACACGAAAAAGTAATTTTGGATAATTTCATTTTATCCAGACACAATATAATAGACCTTGTACACCTTGTTTTTTGAGTAAGGACTAGTATGATTTGGGATAATCTATAAATATCTTTTTGATAACGAATATTTTTAATTAACTTAATACGTTGTAAATTAATGAGTTGTATGTTTGTTGCTTTTTTAATTTGAAAAAACATCTCGAAATGTTTGCAAAACGAAAAGCCTACGCTATCTTTGCACCCGCAATTTGATCGAAACATATGATCAACAGAGCAAACGTTCATTGATTTATTGGAGCAGCGTACAGGTAAATAATCATATTTACTGTGTTCATTTAATAAAATTGTTTTCCCTGAAAAAAGAGATTAATACTATGGAGAGTTTGATCCTGGCTCAGGATGAACGCTAGCGGCAGGCCTAACACATGCAAGTCGAGGGGCAGCATTTTCTGCTTGCAGAAAGATGGCGACCGGCGCACGGGTGCGTAACGCGTATGCAACTTACCCCTAACATTGGGATAGCCCCGGGAAATCGGGATTAATACCATATAATATATAAATATGGCATCATATTTATATTAAAGTTTCGGCGGTTAGGGATGGGCATGCGTCCTATTAGTTAGTTGGTGAGGTAACGGCTCACCAAGACATCGATAGGTAGGGGGCCTGAGAGGGTGATCCCCCACACTGGTACTGAGACACGGACCAGACTCCTACGGGAGGCAGCAGTGAGGAATATTGGTCAATGGGCGAAAGCCTGAACCAGCCATGCCGCGTGTAGGAAGACGGCCCTATGGGTTGTAAACTACTTTTATTCGGGAAGAAACTCAATACGTGTATTGAACTGACGGTACCGAACGAATAAGGACCGGCTAACTCCGTGCCAGCAGCCGCGGTAATACGGAGGGTCCAAGCGTTATCCGGAATTATTGGGTTTAAAGGGTGCGTAGGCGGGAACCTAAGTCAGTGGTGAAAAGCTATAGCTCAACTATAGTCGTGCCATTGATACTGGGTTTCTTGAATTAGGTTGGCGTTTGCGGAATGTGACATGTAGCGGTGAAATGCATAGAGATGTCACAGAACCCCAATAGCGAAGGCAGCAAACGAAGCCTTGATTGACGCTGATGCACGAAAGCGTGGGTAGCGAACAGGATTAGATACCCTGGTAGTCCACGCCGTAAACGATGATTACTGGACATTGGCGATAAACGGTCAGTGTCTGAGCGAAAGCATTAAGTAATCCACCTGGGGAGTACGGTCGCAAGATTGAAACTCAAAGGAATTGACGGGGGCCCGCACAAGCGGTGGAGCATGTGGTTTAATTCGATGATACGCGAGGAACCTTACCTGGGCTTAAATGCA
>JAUIHB010000295.1 GCA_030432465.1 Gammaproteobacteria bacterium | reverse complement strand
TCGTCATTATTGTCATGACTATGCCGGCTAACCCGCCATTGTTTTAACTTTTGACGAACTCCCAACCATGAAATAGGGTTACGTCCAATTACAATCACTATTCCTTCGGGGATTAATACCCGCTCTACTTCTCTCAGAATTTGGTGAGGATTATCACTTTGTTGTAAAATAGCAGGCAGAACAGCCAAATCAATACAGTCTGATGCAATAGGTAACTCTTCAAAATGACATATAAGACTTAAGTCTTTACCGTGAGTGTCTATCACGAATTGCCGTTGAATACATGAAGCATCATCACACACTACTTTAGATACATTAGAATAAAGCAGTGCATGATAACCAAAAATTTGTGCTAACTGGGGAGCAAGTTGCTCTTTTATCAGCTGAATACGCTTTTGAGTTAACTGATCGATATCATTTAATCGATGATACTTATTTTGCTGAGACATCATTAGCCTCCTTAGCTCCATTCAGTTAATATAAACAAGTCTACCATACCAAATATAGTGAAAATTGCGCAAAGAAAAAGGTTTATATGCTATCTATTCATCCAATTCCTGCTTTTAATGATAATTATTTGTGGCTGATTCGATATCAAAATAACGCTGTCGTAGTTGATCCTGGAGATGCTGAAGCTGTAGAAAACTATCTGCAATCCCATCAATTATGCTTAACGGCTATTTTAATCACTCACCACCACCACGATCATACTGGTGGCGTAAAGCAGCTCAAAGCAACTCATCATTGTCGAGTATACGGCCCAGATAGCGCCAAAATCTCCGATATTGATGTGTTATGCCAGCCAAGCTCGACCTGTAATCCAGATGGGCTTCCTATCAGCTTTAATGTTATTGATGTCCCAGGGCACACGTTAGATCACATTGCCTACTTTGCTTCGCAATCTGACTTGCTCGACAACACCTTATTTTGTGGAGACACATTGTTTTCTGCTGGTTGTGGACGACTTTTTGAAGGAACTCCGCAACAAATGTGGTATTCAATTCAAAAACTGATGGCGTTACCCGACAGCACTCAAATTTACCCTGCACATGAATATACAACGGCCAACCTTAAATTTGCCGCAGCAGTTGAGCCGGATAATTCCAAAATTAGTGATTACCGCTGTATAGTCGATAAATTAAGGGCTGACAACAAACCAAGTCTCCCAACAATTCTCAAACTAGAAAAGCAAGTTAATCCTTTTATGCGAGTAGAAGAGCCTTCTGTTATTCAGGCCGCTAAAAATAGACTCGGTAAAATGTCCGTTGAAACTGTGGAAGTATTCGCAGAAATACGCCATTGGAAGGACAGTTTTTAGTCTATATTTGACATGACCCGATAATAAAAATACCATTTGCGGTCATTATGATTGCGAGCTGTCGAAGTTAGCATTAGTACAAAGAGGGTTATTACTTGAAGTTTAAGTGTTTTGTTATTGCATTTTCAGTCGTATTCGCAGGTTGTCAATCAGTCAATTTTTATCAACAAACAGATGTTTTTGGTTCTTCAAACGCTTCAGATGTAGCTCTGAACTCAGAAGGTCTGGCGGCCAAACAGTCTAACCAAACCGTTGCTGAAACTTTTTTTGATTCATCTTCTCTTGAGCCTTGCTTTGCAGAAAATGACAAGATTGATCCTCAAGCATTTAGCGATGTCTGGAACAGAATTCAGAGTCAGCTTAGCTTTAATATTCCTGACAGAAAGAGAGTTCGTGCACAAAAGTCTTGGTATAGCAGCCATCCTGAGTATATGGAACGCGTAACTAAACGCGCTACACCTTATCTGTTTTACATTGTTGAAGAATTAGAAAAAAACCAGATGCCACTGGAATTAGCCTTATTACCAATTGTAGAAAGTGCTTTTGATCCTTTTGCTTATTCTCATGGCAGAGCATCTGGTATGTGGCAGTTTATTCCAGGTACCGGAAAAAGCTTTGGGCTGACGCAGGACTGGTGGTATGACGGAAGAAGAGATGTCTATCATTCAACTCAAGCGGCCATCAAATACTTAAAGTACCTCAATAAACGATTTGACGGTGATTGGTTACATGCTCTAGCAGCATACAACTCTGGGCAGGGTAATGTGAGCAGAGCAATCAAAAGAAATAAAAAGAAGGGTAAACCCACTGACTTTTGGTCACTACAATTACCTAGAGAAACTCAAGCTTATGTACCTAAATTGCTTGCTTTAGCTGAAATGTTATCTGAACGAACAGACGAAATTTCATACTGGTCTCCGATTAGTAATTTGCCTTATTTCGACAGCGTCCCAACAGAGTCCCAAATAGATATCAGTTTAGTTGCTGCTCTGGCTGAGATGTCAATGAACGATTTTTATCAACTCAACCCTGCTTTTAATCAATGGGCAACATCTCCTCAAGGCCCTCACGAAGTACTTTTACCCATCACTCAGATTGAAAAATTCAAAACGAATTTATCAGAAATCCCTAAAGAACAAAGAATTTCGTTTAAGAGCTATACCATAAAAAATGGTGACAGTTTAATAAAAATAGCTAACAAATTTGGTACTACTGTCGAGCTGTTAAAAGACAATAATCATATCGTTAAAAATCGTATCCGAGCAGGCAATAAGCTTTTGATTCCAGTGCCATCAAAGGCTAGGGATAAATATCATAAAAGTGCTAATCAACGCTTGCTTGCACAACAAAATACAGAGCGCAAAGGCCATAAAATTACGCATAAAGTAAAGGCAGGCGATTCTTTCTGGGATATTTCTCGTCGTTATAATGTCAACATGCGTCGATTGGCTAAGTGGAACAACATGGCACCAAACGATCCACTAAAAATCGGACAAAAACTGGTTGTTTGGACAAAAAATCCACAAAACCTCGCCAGTCTTGCTAGTGCGAGCAAGAAAACCAAAAAGATTTATTATAAGGTCAGACAAGGTGACTCATTTGCCAGAATAGCTAGTAAATTTAATGTAAGTCTAGGTAATGTTAAAAAATGGAATAGCAAAGCTGGTCGCAAAAAATATTTGCAACCTGGTGACTCACTTACGCTTTATGTGGATATTACTCGCCAGTATTAAGTACCAACCCCAACAATAGGCCAGCAGTTGTTGTTGGTCTACACTCTTCCTTCATATTCCATATATATATCAGCGCGATTATAATGAGAAGTCTCAAATGGACTAGGCTTCTCAACAAAACCTAACTTACGATACAAGTTGAGTGCCGGTAATAGCTTTCGATTAGACTCCAAAAATAACTTGTGGTTATCGGTGGCCTTAAACTGGTTAATAGATGAATGAGCCAGCTTTTCTCCAATACCCAGTCCTTGAAACGACTCATCAACTGACATTTTAGATAACTCTAATCCGTTGAATTCACTTTTAATCAGGGCTGCGGTTCCAATTATTTTATTTTTTAGTCGAGCAAGTAATACATAACCTCCCTTGTCAATAATCACTTCCTGAGGATGTTTAAGCACTTCATCATCGATAGATTCTACATAAAAATATTTTTCTAGCCAGTGTCGATTGAGTTGGTAAAAGTCCTGAGCGTAGCGAGCTTCAAAGTGAATAATCTCCACTTCTCGGCTTTTTTGTTCACGCTCAAATAGCTCAACCCGATCTTTGAGAGACATTTTATTAATTTCTCTTTCTATCAATTGAATATTGTCTATTAAACCATAACTAGAAGTACCAAGAATACGGTTTATCACTGTTTCAATAACTTCCCATACAGGCAACAACCGATCAACTAACTCAAAACCTTTCGGTGTAAGGGCTAGCATACGTCTTCTTTCATCTTGAGTATCAGCATGGTGATAAAGCCAACCTTCTCGTTCAAGCTTTTTACTCATTTGGCTTATTGCAGGGTGTGTCTGTCCTAACTCCTCAGCCAGATGGGTTACAGAGACAGCATCACGTCCAGCCAGAACTTGCAGTAACGGAAAGTGACGTGATGATAAACTAATATGACGAGATTGAAAAACTTCATCATATTGACGATACAAGCTGTCACTTAACTTTTTTAAGCGACTACCTAATCCGATGATTTCCCTATTCTCAATTATCTGCATGCTTTTGCCTCAAAGTGATATGTTGTGAATTTGCCTACTCTTTAAAATTTTTATGTTCAATTAATGACTCAAATTTTCCGCTGTTTAATAACAGAAATACAGAAAAATCTCTCTGAGAGATATTGTATTTTAGGTAATCAGTTACGTTTTCACAAGAAATAATATAAGCGAAGAAAATTAAAGAATAATAAAATGTGCTGATAGAACAAGAATAGCTTAAATGATAACGGTTTGAGGAAATTACTTGTGTGTATAATTCACAGAATTAAGCTACAAAAAAGCCCAAATTAAACGATATATTATTTGGGCTTTTTTGATAGATACAAAATCTCGTAACTAATTACGAAATAGCACTTGTTCTCGTTGGAACCACCAATTACACAGAGCTAACAATAATCCAGCCATAATCGTTGTGGATACAAAAATAACCCCTAGCATACTGATATCGATGGTTCCCTTGAAGATCTCTTTAATTGCCAAAGAGACATTGGTGATAGGCACTGAAGCCCATACCCAGTCTAACTTCACACCTGGTAACATAGGTAATATCAAGGGAAAAATAACTAACATCATAATGGGTGACATATAGTTTTGTGCTTCTTTAAAAGTACGTGCATAAATTGACACACTTAAGAACGCAGAAGCAAAAATTAAACTTTGGAAAACTCTTCTACCAAGAGTTCACCTAAGGTATGCAGTAAAGTGTAATTCCAACCCGTTATTGGTGCGACTGCTTGTGGATTTAGATTGTGGTTTTGATGTGGCTAGTTCAGGGGAAATGGAAAAAACCATCAAGCTTGGAGTTGATTCAGACAAAATCATCTACGCCAACACAGTTAAGTCTGAGTATGACATAAAAAACTCAAAGAAACACAGAGTGAGAATGATGACTTTTGACTCAGTAAATGAACTTGAGAAAATTGCTAGAATTTTTCAAGAAGCTCACATTATTCTGAGAATTTAAGTTCACGAGTCTTTGAGTGATTCAGTCCACCATTTCAATAATAAATTTGGAGCCTCAATCGAGGAGGCAGAAAAAATACTGACGAGATCAAAAGAGATTGGAATGCCAGTTAAGGGGATCTCCTTCCACGTGGGTTCCGGGGGTGGGGTTAG
>JAUIHB010000294.1 GCA_030432465.1 Gammaproteobacteria bacterium | reverse complement strand
TTTTTGCCATGTCGCCTCATTATTTAAATTGTGGTTATCAGTTGTAAATATACTTATAACGCGTAATCATTATTATTTCACTAGAAAACACTGAAAAATCAGCATTTTAATCACGTTAATTATTCGTCACTTACTAATAATAGCAATGCCTCAGAAAAAAGCGACTGACATTTTCTGCTAACTTGCTCAAAGTTATTCAAATTTAATGAAAAAGTTTGCATTATTTTATGAAAAACACATCAAAAATTGTTAGAATCCGAGAGAATTGATTTATTTTAACTCTTGGAGAAAGAGATGCGAGAATTACTGGTTATTGCTGATAAAAAAGGAAGCAAAGAGTCTGCTTTTCATCATGCGCTAGAAATAGCTAGGAACACTGGCGCGACAATTGAGTTTGTTGGATTTGTACATGCGCCGGGGGTTGATAGTTCAGAAATTTTGAGCCATGAAGAAAAACGTAAAGTTCATCATAGCTATATTGATCGTAAACAAGAAAAAATGGATGCTTTTTTAGCAAAAGTCGATCTGACTGGTGTTAAAGTAAAGACAGATGTTGTTTGGGAAAAAGCTTTTGAGCGTTGGGTTATCTCGCGCTGTAATCAAAAGTCATTTGATATGGTGTTTAAGTCAGGTCATCGCTCAGAAACCTTTTTATATACTCCAACTGATTGGCAATTGATGCGACATTGTCCAGAAGCCGTAATGATTGTTGGTGATAACCCTTGGAAAGAAGGGGGAACTGTATTGGCGGCATTAGATTTAGGTTCGAATAATAAGCGCTCGTTAGAATTAAACGAAGATATTTTGCGCCAATCTATCAAGTTGGCTAATGCGACTAACAGCGTTGTGCATGCTTGTTACTCAATGGCTGTGCCTAAAGCGTTGTCTGATTTGGATCTGATAGACCCGAAAGCGTATGAGGAAAAAATTAAAGATTCTTTAGATCCTATGATACGTAAACTGGTTGATGAAGCGGGTTTAGATCGTAGCCGTTTACATCTGGTTTCTGGTAAGCCTGCTAAAGAAATTTGCAGGATCGCAAAGCAAATTAAGGCTGATGTGGTATTGTTAGGAAATAAAAATAATACCAGTTTACGTGGCCGCTTAATGGGAAATACTGCCGAGAGCGTTTTAAATAAAGTCTCTGCTGATGTCGTTGTTATTAAGTAAATTAACGAGTTTTATTTGGTTGACTAAAAAACGGAGATATCAATCTCCGTTTTTTTATATTCATAATCGGTATATTTATCATTGATACTTCTTTTTTATTGCGATGCAAAAATTTATTAATCGAACCAGATGTATTGATTAATAGAATTCAATAGATTTTTAAAAGGGAAGTTCGGGTTAAAATAGGACAGCTTAATGAAAGATAAGTTTTTTTCCTCTGATGAAATAGGCTTGTTGGTGCATTCATATAATAATTACCTGTCAGGTATCATGGGGTACTCTGAGTTGGCATTATTAGAGTGTGAAGATGAAGATGTTAAAGCCCGAATTGAAAGTGGACTAATTTCTGGTCGAGAAGCTGTTGATTTTGGGCTACAGTTGCTTTCGTGTGTATCACGCGCAAAAACTCAGTCAAAAATTTATTCTGTTAATCAATTATTGCGGCCTTTTATCCAGTCGAATGACTTAGTACTGGATGATAAACAAACCGTCCCTGCTAAAATAAAAGTAGATTCCACATGGTTTTTAAAATGCTTACAAATGTTAGTAAATTTCGTGACTAAAATGCAAAGTAAGGATGCTAATGGTAAAACAAATTTTCCTCATTTGATTTTAACTGTAGATAAACAAAGTTTAGTGATGCAGCTAACAGGTGAAGGGATCCAATTATTACCAGAACAAGAGAAGTTGTTATTCCAGCCATTTTATTCCAGCCGACATTTAACCGGCGATAAAAGTTTAGGGTTGGCTGTTGTTGAAGGATTTATTTTACAAATGAGTGGTTCAATTGAATGGCATAACGAGCAGGGGTTTGAAATAACACTACCACTCGCTGAGGAATAATAAAAACATAAACATAAACATAGAAGTAAATATCGAATGATCTTTGTTAAAAGCTTTGAAGTCAGGCTAGCTTATGTTTTAAGCTAGCCCAATAGTTTCTAACTTAACATTCAATAATATTAACCGCTAATCCACCGCGTGCGGTTTCTTTGTATTTGGTTTTCATATCTGCACCAGTTTCACGCATAGTCTTAATTACCTTATCGAGTGAAACTTTTTGTTGACCGTCGCCCTGTAGTGCTAAACGTGAAGCATTGATGGCTTTAACTGCTCCCATAGCATTACGCTCTATACAAGGAACCTGTACAAGCCCACCAACTGGGTCGCAGGTTAGTCCTAAATTGTGTTCCATACCAATCTCTGCTGCGCATTCAACCTGACTAGGAGAGCCTCCTAAAGCTTCGGTTAAACCAGCGGCTGCCATCGAGCATGCAACACCAACTTCACCTTGACAGCCAACCTCAGCTCCCGAAATTGAGGCATTTAGCTTATATAAAATACCAATGGCTGCCGATGCGAGCATAAAGCGGCGAATATTTTCAGTATTTTCTGGCTGATAAAAATGTTGATAGTATTTGATAACCGCTGGGATAATACCCGCTGCGCCATTGGTTGGCGCTGTGACTACACGTCCACCAGCAGCATTTTCTTCATTGACAGATAATGCATATAGATTGACCCAGTCCATAGCTGATAAAGGATCTTTTGTATCGCCACGAGAAAGTAGTTTACGATGTAGTGATACTGCTCGCCGTTTTACTTTGTAGCCGCCCGGTAGTACACCCTCGGTTTTCATACCTTTAGCAATACAGCCGTCCATGGTATTCCAAAGTACATCTAAACCTTGCATGACTTCTTCTTCAGTTCGCCAGACTTTTTCATTCTCAAGCATAATACTGCTAATGCTTTTGCCCGTATCCTTGGCTATTTGTAAAAGCTCATCGCCAGAGCGAAAATCATAAGGTAATTTTAGGTGGGCTTCTTTAATTGGGGCAGGATCTGTATCATCACTGATAACAAATCCACCACCAACGGAATAATAAATTTTTTCGATAATAACATTTTGAGATTCATCGTAAGCAGTGAAACGCATGCCATTAGCATGACCCGGTAAAGTTTTTTTACGATGAAAAATAAGATCTTCTTTATCGTTATATGGAATTTTTGTGGTTCCATCTAAATTAAGTTGACCATTCTCGCGTATGGCTTGCATGCGCGAAGGCACACTATCTGTGTCCACCTGATCAGGTTGTTCACCTTCAAGACCGAGTAGCACGGCTACATCACTACCATGCCCTTTACCTGTATGTCCTAATGAACCAAAAAGCTCGGAAACTACGCGTACAACTTTTGCTTCTTCTAGTAGTGCTTTTTGAATAAACATTCTGGCAGCCCGCATAGGGCCTACTGTGTGTGAACTAGAAGGGCCTATGCCCACTGTAAACAAATCAAAAACTGAAACTGCCAAGATATACCTCGATATTTTGAATATGACGCTGGTTAAAGTTTAGCGTGGTGTCGTGCTTATTTGGACTATTACGTAATGCCCAAGCTTCGGTTTTAAATTTCGTTGATAAAATTTTAATTATTGTTAACGCGAGATGCGCGTAACGAAATTAAACAGAATTCTAGCAGTTGCTCCCCAGATATTATAATGCTTATATTGAATAACATAGTAGTGATATCTCTGTCCTTTGTGGGTTTCTTCAACCTTTTGGTAATTGGTCAGATCAGTCAAGAAATCTAAAGGGACGTGGAAAACTTCAGCAACTTCGTTAGGATCGATGTTGAGTTGGTATCCTGTATGGATCTTACCAACAAACGGGGTAATGTTGTATTGAGAAATTGTTTGTTGTTGTGGAAGTTTACCAAGGAGTTCGATTAAGCTTGGTTCGATTCCTACTTCTTCATAAGTTTCGCGTATTGCTGTTTTAGAAAGTTGTACATCTTGTTGCTCGTATGCGCCTCCAGGAAAGCTAATTTGTCCTGGGTGATGTTTTAAATGCTCTGCACGTCGTGTAAGCATTACTTGCCATTGGTTTGTTTGTTTAAGCAATGGCATGAGTACAGCTGCACAACGAAATGAAGGTTGTTGCTCAGAAGGATGGTTGAGTGGGATAAGACTTTGGCTAACTTGCAATAGATTCATAGATTCAATCACGCTCAAACTATTCGATAGAGGTTTTGAGTAACGGTAATATTTTAGCTAGTTTATCAAAAGTTTCCTGATATTCGGTCTCTAATTTTGAATCTGCAACAAGTCCACCACCTGCCCAGCAGTATATTTGATTGTTTTTACAGACTAATGTTCTGATGCAGATACTGGTATCCATATTGCCATTAAAATCGATATAACCTATACCACCACAGTATATGTTACGTTTTACAGGTTCTAATTCCTGAATGATTTGCATTGCCCTGATTTTGGGAGCACCAGTAATAGAGCCGCCGGGAAAGGTCGTAGCAAGTAGATCAAAGTTATCATAACCATCTGCCAAGGTTGAGTGAATAGTCGAGATTAAATGATGTACACTTTCAAACTGGTATAAGCCAAATAGTTCACTTACATTGACACTGCCTTTAGCTGCTGTGCGGCTTAAATCGTTACGTAATAGGTCTACAATCATTAAGTTTTCGGTTTTATCTTTTTCCGATTGAGCGAGCTCATCGGACAATTGTTTATCTTTAATTGGATCCTGATCTCTAGGACGAGTGCCTTTGATTGGCTGTGTGGTAACTTTTCCCTGATGACTTTCAATAAAACGTTCTGGTGACAGGCTTAATATTTGAAAATCGGAAAAGTTAAGATAAGCAGAAAAAGGTGACTTATTCGCTTTTGATAATTTGGCATAGGCATCTGTTGGTGAGCCAATATATTGTGCTGAAAATCGCTGTGCATAATTCACCTGATAACAGTCGCCATCGTGAATATATTGTTGTATTTGATTAAATGCTTTTTGATAATCAAGCGAAGAGGTATTACTTTGCCAATCAGTTTGTAGTTTAAAGGGATTATTCTGGCTAGTTACTGTCGCATCGGCAGTTTTATTAAAGGCTGTTAGTACTAGTTGTTGGACATTCTGCCACGATAGCTCATCTAACCCAAAATTGTGTAATCGAGTTTGTTGAGTATGATGATCACTGATTAGCGCCCACTGATAAAGTCCCATTCGAATTTCCGGGAGTTGAATATC
>JAUIHB010000293.1 GCA_030432465.1 Gammaproteobacteria bacterium | reverse complement strand
TCAACGATTGTTCGGGCATAAAGTTTATCTGGAGCTTTGGGTTAAAGTAAAAGATGGTTGGGCTGATGATGAACGAGCATTACGTTCATTAGGTTTTGATGAGAATAATGGTTAATATAGTTTAAGCTTTTAGCCAATGAAAGGTTCGTGATGAAAAGCTTTTCTCTTGTCAGGGTAATATGTTTATTACCCACAATTATCCAAGGTTACCGTTTTATTAACCACCCTTTAGTGGTTTTCTGACAGGTATGAATACTACTTCTTTACATTCCACAGCATTCATTTTGCACACACGCCCTTATCAGGAAAATAGCTTAATTTTACAGTTATTTAGTCAGGAAAGTGGTCGTTTTTCGTTATTGGCTAAAGGAGTTAAAGGGAAAAGATCACAAGCACGCAAAGCATTGTTACAGCCGTTTAATCAGTTGCAATTAGAATTTGTTGGACGGCACGAATTAAAAACACTAATTCAAGTTGAAGCGACTGGTTATTCATTTGCGACGGCATTTGCAAGCAAAAGAAAAGCTCTTGCTTGTGCTTATTATGTTAGTGAACTTATTTTAAGAGCGTTGCCAGAACAGCAAGAGTTTTTTTCGGTATATGAAAAATATCGTGAGTTATTAACATGCTTGAGTGGCGCGCCTGAAGATAGTGCTGAATATTTTCAGCAACATTTAAGATATTTTGAAATGCATCTATTGAATGAAGTTGGTATTGCGCCAGATTGTAATTATGATACTGAGCAAAATGAAATAACCGCTAATAAAGCATACTATTTGCTACCTCAGCAGGGGTTCTCTGTAACAGATGCGGAAGATACTGGTAATACATACTCGGGCAAAGCAATTATCGCGTTAGCTAGTGGCGAGATCAGTGAAAATCTAGCTGATGAAACCAAACGAATTACACGCGTCTTATTGCAAGAGATTATTGGCGATAAGCCTTTGCAGAGTAGAAAATTATGGCAGCATATTACTAAACCAAAGTATTAGTTAAGTCCAACGGTAAAAAATAACTATATAAAAAATAGATGTATGATGTATAGAGTGTGGATGAAACAAAAATATAACCCAGAAGATTATTGAGAAAACATAATGAGTGAAAAACAGCCCATTTATTTAGGTGTTAATATTGATCATGTTGCAACCCTTCGCCAAGCCAGGGGAGTAAATTATCCGCAGGTTGTACAAGCGGCTTTAGTGGCAGAACAAGCTGGTGCTGATGGTATTACCATGCATTTGAGGGAAGATCGCCGACACATTCAGGATCGAGATGTTGAATTGGTACGTGAATGTATTAATTCTCGTTTAAATTTTGAAATGGCTGTAACTGATGAAATGCTAACTATTGCGAAGCATATTAAACCTGAGTATGTTTGTCTTGTTCCTGAAAAAAGAGAAGAGCTAACAACTGAAGGCGGTCTGGATGTTTGCGGTAATTTTGAAAAA
The DNA here is from genome assembly GCA_030432465.1 of Gammaproteobacteria bacterium. Classification (GTDB taxonomy): domain Bacteria; phylum Pseudomonadota; class Gammaproteobacteria; order Enterobacterales; family Kangiellaceae; genus Aliikangiella. The sequence goes on along the minus strand of JAUIHB010000293.1, from coordinate 3,772 downwards.
ATTAAACGTGCATGTCATGAGTTGGCTGAGCAAAATATTTTAGTATCATTGTTTATTGATGCCGATCCTCGTCAGATTGAAGCTGCACATAAAGTAGGCGCGCCATATATTGAAATACATACTGGTCATTATGCAGATGCGCAAAGCTTGTCAGAACAAAAAAAACAATACCATTTGATTTGTGATGGAGTTCAAACTGGAAAAAGCTTGGGTCTGGTGGTTAACGCAGGTCATGGACTGCATTATCACAATGTGGCTGCTATTGCTGCAATTCCAGACATTTATGAGTTAAATATTGGTCACTCAATCATTGCACAATCTGTTTTTAGTGGATTAGCAACAGCGGTTGCTGATATGAAAGCAATTATGTTGGCTGCAAGATAAACCTCTGATTAGAGAGATTAAGTGCTGATTATCAGAGAGGTTTTTTGATGTCTAAATGGCGAGTGAACATGCATATCGATAATCCACTTTTTCAGAGAGATTTGCGATTGGACGTCAGGTTATGAGTGTTCATGGTATTGGGATTGATTTATGTGATATTTCGCGAATATCTGACATGCTTAGTAAGCATGCGGATTCTTTTGCTAAAAAGATACTTCATAAAAATGAACTTCAGCTATTTTGTCAGTCCAATTTACAGGCAAGCTATTTAGCAAAGCGTTTTGCCGCTAAAGAAGCTTTTGTTAAAGCACTAGGTGTTGGTTTGTCTAAAGGTATTGCATTACCTGAAATTGAGGTTTGGAATGACGAAAAAGGTAAGCCACACATTCAACTGCATGGCATGGCTGCCGAATATCTAAAGCAATTAACTCACCCTCAAAATAAACAGGCAAAAGTGCATTTAAGTCTGAGTGATGAACAGACTTTTGCGATTGCTCAAGTTTTAATCGAAATATAGCTATACTTCTGAGTATTACTTAATTGAGTCGAGCAACTGCGACTATTTTTGCAGATATCGCCTGTCATCCGTAAATTATCGTTGAATAATGTAAGATGGCTAAGATAAAATACTAAAATCATCATAATTTCAATTAGTTACAATAAAAGGCCAAGCACATTAAAACGCTGTTTTCGCAAGACACATCACATTCAACTCGGCTATTTATTGTGGTTGTATTATCCAGTGCACTAATGTTTATTGATCACCACGAGCAGCATCTCAAAGGACTTCGCAAAACGCTTGCTACTTTGATTACTCCAATTGTGTATCTTGCCGATATTCCCGGGGAATTTTTTAGTTGGGGAGGAGAAAATCTCATTACGCGTGGTCAACTGCGTCAAGAGAATGCACATTTAAGAGATGAGTCTTTAATTTTAAAAGCACAATTACAAACTTTAGTTGGTCTGCAAGCAGAAAATGCGCGTTTAAGAAGCTTACTTGGAGCTGAAAACAAATGGGTTGATAAAAAGCTGGTTGCTGAGATTATTCAAATTGATAGCGATCCTTTCAGTTTAAACTTTTTAATTAACAAAGGTAGTTCTCACGACGTTTTTGTTGGCCAAACGGTGATTGATGCCTATGGTATTGTTGGTCAGGTGATAGAAGTTTCGCCTTATTATTCGAGAGTTTTAATGGTGACCGATGCTACCCATGCGATACCTGTACGAGTTAACCGGAATGGAGTTCGCTCGGTATTGGTTGGGACTGGTCAAATTGACACCTTAGAATTGCAATTTGTGCCTGATACTATGGATATCAAAGTAGGAGATTTGTTATTGAGTTCGGGGTTAGGACAAAAATTTCCTGATGGCTATCCCGTGGCGACGGTAAAAAAAGTTGAACGAAATCCGGGTGAGGCATATACCCGTGTAATTGCTACACCAGCGGCAAAACTGGCACAAAGCTCCTTGGTTCTTTTGGTATGGTCAGAAAAAACCAGAGGAATTGAATAATGCAGCGTAAGTCAGACTCTAAAGGTGGCATTATTGTTATTCTGACATTTGCGGTTGCAATGTTGATGGATGTTATACCTTTACCGCATATTATTGACGTTTTTACCCCTGACTGGATTGTTTTGGTCTTAATTTATTGGGTAATGGCAATGCCTAATCGTATCGGGGTATTTAGTGGCTGGTTACTGGGGTTATTTGTTGATGTGTTAACCGGAACCTTGTTTGGTATCAATGCATTATCACTGGCATTAGTTGCTTTCTTGATTCAGGTTTTATATCACCGACTACGCATATTTCCTCGTTGGAAACAGGCGATTAATGTTGCGGTAATTGTCGGAATTCATCGGTTGCTTGTATTAAATTTGAGTGGTTTGGTAGAGCCTTTCAGTTATGAGTTTAGCTATTGGTTACCATTGATAAGTGCTGCTGCATTTTGGCCTTGGGTGTTCATTTTGTTACGCGACGTACGTCGAAAGTTTTGTTAATGATTTCGAGAAAGCTAAACTTTCTTACCAACAATTATAAAACAAATTTTTTCATTTTAAAAAGTTGTATACAGACAGAAAGCGTTTATAAATAATTGTTGGCTTGCCAATATAAATATTTATAAGAATGTTTGACATATAGGAATATTATGGTTTCATCAGTTTCAAAAGCTTATCCAGAACCGATTTATTTAGCTTCTCGCTCACCACGTCGCCAGGAGTTATTAAAGCAGATTGGGGTAGAGTTTTTACTACTGGATATTGAAATTGATGAAAGCGTTCTAGCTAAAGAAGTACCGCTTAGTTATGTTGAACGTATGGCCGTTGAAAAGGCACAAGTAGGCTGGCAAAAAGTGCAGCCAATTAGCCTGACACAAGAGTCCTGTGGTGTACTTGCTGCGGATACAAGTGTTATTTTAGATGTTGATATTTTGGGGAAGCCAAAATCATCCGAAGAAGCGGCTTATCAACTAAGTCGGCTTTCTGGTCGAAAACATCAAGTTATTACCAGTGTTGCTTTAATTAATAAAAAAGGAATTAATCAGCAGACAAGTATTACTCAGGTGAGCTTTGCTGAGCTAAGTTCTCATCAGATAGAACAGTACTGTGTGACTGGTGAAGGAATGGATAAAGCGGGCGGCTATGCAATACAAGGCTTAGCTGCTCAATTTATTCAGTCAATTAATGGTAGTTATACAGGCGTTGTTGGCTTGCCTCTTTTTGAAACAGCCTGCTTACTGAATGAGCATTTTAAGGTGAAAACATGAAAGAAGAGATTCTAGTCAACGTCACTCCTCAAGAATGTCGTGCTGCGGTTATTGAAAATGGAATGTTGCAAGAGTTATTTCTTGAGCGGGCATCTAGCCGAGGGCTTGTTGGTAATGTGTATCGAGGTAAAGTCATTAGAGTTTTGCCTGGCATGCAAGCAGCGTTTATCAATATTGGTCGAGAGAGATCGGCATTTTTACATGCTGCCGAAATTTTACCTATCTCTGAAACTGAATTGATTGAAAATGAAAATATCACTACCCCAGATATTAATGAACTACTACATGATGGACAAACAATAACCGTTCAAGTTATTAAGGATGAACTTGGAACTAAAGGTGCGCGTTTAACAACCCATTTAACTATTCCCTCGCGATTTTTAGTGATGATGCCAGATAATCCTCATATCGGCGTGTCACAAAGAATTGAAGATGAAACCGAAAGAAAACGTTTGAAAGATATTTTGAACAGTTCAGGATTACCAGAGAATGGTCCTGGTTATATCGTCAGAACCGCAGCTGAAGGTGCTAGCGAAGAATACTTACTACGTGATGCTGATTTTTTAGGACGGCTTTGGAAAACAATTAAAAACAATATTAAAAAAGCTAAAGCACCTTGTCTGG
>JAUIHB010000292.1 GCA_030432465.1 Gammaproteobacteria bacterium | reverse complement strand
GGATAGAAGGTGATCGCCATCAACGAATAAAACTAGACAAAAAGTCACTATCGATTAATAAAGTGACAAAAAAAACTATCAAACATACATTGTGGATAATTTTTTCATTATTCACCGGTTATACGTTTGTTGGTTATTTTACACCTATTCACGAGTTATGGAATGGTATTATCAATTTTTCTCTTGGTTCTTGGGAGTGGTTTTGGATTGGTCTTTATTCATTAGCTACTTATTTAAATGCTGGAAAACTACGAGAACAGGTGTGTTTGCATATGTGTCCATATGCTCGCTTCCAGAGTGCAATGTTTGATCAGGACACGTTAGTTATTTCGTATGATAATAAAAGGGGTGAAAAAAGAGGAAAAAGAAAAAAAGGAGCGGATTATCAAGATAAAGGATTAGGTGATTGTATCGACTGTTATCAATGTGTTCAGGTATGCCCGACAGGAATTGATATTCGTGATGGATTGCAGTATGAATGCATTGCCTGTGCTGCTTGCATTGATGTTTGTGATAATGTTATGGATAAAATGGATTATCCTCGCGGGCTGATTAAGTATACAACGGAAAATACAGAAAAAGGAAAAGCAACGAAAATTCTCCGTCCTAAATCATTACTTTACTTGACTCTTTTTGTAGGTTTAGTGACAACCTTTATTGTATCACTTGCGACTAGAGTTCCTTTAAATGTCAATATTATTCGTGATCGTAATAACCTTTATACTGAAAATTTTAATGGTACGATTGAAAATACTTATCAAGTTAGAATTTTAAATATGTCTCAACAAGATCATTTATACCACTTAAAAGTTTCCGGTATTGATGATCTAACTATGCAAGGTGACTCAGAAGTTTTAATTTCTTCAGGTGAAGCTTTTATTTTGCCAGTAAGGTTGGCTGCTTTTCCTGAAAATTTAACAGGTACCAGCAATGACGTTTATTTTGAGGTGAGTGTGGAAGGTAATAGCGATGAGTCTGTTACTACAAAAGGTAAATTTTTGGGACCAAGACAGAGAAAATAAATGCAAAATACGCATAATGAAAAAAAATGGTATAAACAAAAATGGCCTTGGCTAATTTTTTCTTTACCATTCTTAACGGTGATCGCAGGCATCATAACTTTTAATATTGCCAGCGATGGCGCCGATTCATTGGTTAAGGATGATTATTTCAAAGAGGGACTTGCAATTAATCGTTCTCTTGGATTAACTAAAAAAGCGGGAGAGATTGGCGCAAAAGCTTTTTTACAAGTCGATCATAAAAACCAGCTAATTATACTAAAACTTGATTTTTCTAAAGATGAAAAAAACTTATCAGATATTTCCTATCTACAGTTAGAATTTTCACACCCAACTCAGAAGAAACGAGATAGACAGATAAAACTGTCTCCATTGACTAAGAACGAGTTTGTTGCAGATTTCCCAGAGTTAGCCAATGCTAATTGGCATGTCAGATTACGTGATGATAAAGAGCAATGGCAATTAAAGGCTCGCTGGCAATATCCAGAAAAATCAGAAATTACCATTAGTGCCACCAAATAATGTCTGAAAAATGTTTCCACTGTGATTTAGATATTCCTAAAAACATTAATTTTGAATTAAGCATTTTCAATCAAAATCAGCGCTTTTGTTGCATGGGTTGTTTTTCTGTTGCTGAAATGATTTGTGAAAATGGCTTACAAGATTTTTATTCTTATCGAACTGATAAAAGTAAAACCTTTCCGACTATTTTGCCGCAAGAATTTAGTGAATTTGAAGAGCTTGATTCTCCTGAAGTTTTAAAGTCAATCGTTCGGGATGATGATAGCAGTGATGCTCAATGGGTTGAGTTAGGTATTGAAGGCATTACCTGTGCTGCTTGCGGCTGGTTAATCAAGAAAAAAGTGAACCAGTTAAACAGTGTAAAAGAAATACAGGTCAATATTACTAGTCGACGTGCGCAAATAAAACTTGAGAAAGGTGCAGAATTATCGCCAATTTTAAAAGAGATTCGAAAGCTGGGGTATCACGCATTTCCTTTCAAAGAAGAAGAACTTGAAAGAACGCTCTTACAAGAAAATAAAGACTATATTAAAAGGTTGATTGTTTCCGGTATAGCTATGATGCAAGTAATGATGTTTGCTATTGGTTTTTATATTGGAGAATATCAAGATATTTCTCAAAGCCATGGTCAATTTTTACATTGGATTAGTGGTGTTGTAGCAACACCTGTTGTTTTTTATGCTGCTTATCCCTTTATTAAAAGTGCCTGGTATGGGATTAAGCATTTTCATTTTGGAATGAATTTCCCCGTCTCTATTGCCATTCTTTCTGGTTATTTTGCAAGCCTCTGGTCCTTAGTTAGCAATCATAACGTTTACTATTTTGATTCTGTCGTGATGTTTACTTTTTTCTTACTGTTAGGTCGCTTTGTCGAACATCGAGTTCGTTTAAAGTCTCTTTTAAAACAGCAGTCATTTAATCGGTTATTACCTTTGTCTGCCACCCGAAAAAATGATGACGCCAGTGTTTCTATTATACCAGTCAACGAAATTAAAAAAAATGACTTAATAATTGTTCATGCTGGTTGCGTTGTTCCTGTCGATGGTCTGCTTATTGATAAGCACGCAGAACTTAATGAATCAATTATTACGGGTGAGTTTTTACCTGTGACTAAAAATAAGGGAGATATGATCTATAGTGGTGCAACTAATCATACCGCAAGCATTACTATTAAAACAACAACCGATCCGCAAAACAGTAGAATTCAGCATTTAGTCAAGCTTGAAAATCAGTCTGAAAGTATTAGTGCACAACAAAATTCTTCAGCAGATAAAGTAGCTAACTGGTTTGTTATAACTTTGTTGTTGCTTTGTTTTTTGACTGCTTTTTATTGGTGGCAAGTTGATCCAGAAAGAATATTTCCCATTGTACTATCACTTTTGGTTGTCAGCTGTCCTTGTGCGCTTTCTTTGGCAATGCCGACGGCTATTGCGGCATGTATTACTCAATTAACTGAAAAAGGGCTTATGGTCAGAAATAAAGAGTCACTGTTAAAACTTGCTAAAGTGACAGATGTTTTTTTTGATAAAACAGGCACTTTGACTACGGGAAAAATGTCTTTGGTATCATCTGCCTGCTATGATGATTCAGGAATGGAACGAACTCATCAGATAGCAGCTTCTCTAGAGTCTATTTCTAGCCATCCAATAGCAGAAGTATTTAAAAAGTTTGATAGCCGTTTGTTGGATGTTTCTGAGCATCAAGAAGTCATCGCTCAAGGTGTTTCTGGTAAAATTGGGGATTCAAAATATCATATTGGAAAATATGGATTTGCAATAGATAATTCACAGTATGAAAATATAAAAAAAGTAAAATCCCAACCTTCTGATGTACTTGAAGTTCAAGTTTACTTATCAAATGAAGAAAAAATTATTGGTATATTTTCATTAGCGGATGAGTTAAATGAAGCGGCTGTTAAGGCAGTGTCGCTGTTAGCGGAGCAAACGATTAATGTACATGTTTTAAGTGGTGATAGCAAAGAAGCCTGTGATTGTGTCGCCGAATCTATTGGTGTTTCAAGTGTTTTTTTTGCTATGTCACCGGAACAAAAATTAAATACAATAGCGAGCTTAAAAAACAATCATCGAGTGAGTATGATGGTAGGAGATGGTGTCAATGATATCGGTGCATTTAATGAAGCGGATGTTAGCATTACTATGGGAAGTGCTTCTTTATTATCACAAACACATTCTGATGCGGTGTTAGTCAGTCGAGATTTAAAAGTTATACCAGACTCAATTTTACTATCTAAAAAGTTAAGCCGAATAATCAAGCAAAATTTAGGCTGGGCAATCATGTATAATATTTCTGCCATACCTTTTGCTGCCGCTGGTTTTGTTCCTGCATGGCTGGCTGCTATTGGTATGGCAAGTAGTTCATTGGTCGTTGTGTTTAATGCATTAAGACTGCGCTATTAAATGTTATAACTCCGTGATAGAGAAGTGATGACTTGCGATATTAAAGCGCTTACGCAAATAAAAACGGTGGGCGGGGAATTTTTGAATGCCTGAGTCAAGGTGTAGCTGCTGGCAGCCAATTTCTTTAGCGTAAGCTTTAAACCAGTCAATTAAAAATGCACCAGCGCCTGTTGAACGATGTGTTTCATCGGTGACTAAGTCATCTATATAAATATGCTTTCCCCATGCCAGCTTATGTCCAATAACAAAGCCGGCAACACAAATGATATTTTGTTTATCTTTCACATAAGCTATTTGATAGCCTTTTTCTTGTTGAAACTTGATTTGCTTTTTTATACTCGTTAAATCATATTGTGGCCTTAACTGTAAAAGAATATTTCCAATAGCGTCTAGCTCAGAATCTGAGTTTAGTAAATAAGCTTGCATATCAATCCTTGTGTTATTACGGATAAAAAATAAATCTAAAGGCTTTTGTGTTTTAGGTCAATATATAATTACTTAAATACTATTTTGATATTGAGTATAAATTAAAAAATTGATAAGCCATTAAGCTTAAGAGATAAAAAAGAGACTCATTAAATGAGCCTCTTTAGAATTCATTTATAATCTTGAATAAATCAAAATACTATTTTATTGATTTACTTTTATTGAGCTCTTGTATCAGCTTTTGGCGTTTCTTAATATTTTCATCAACATTCACAATTGGTTGAACTGATGAATATTCAAAAGGTGTAATATTTGCCTGACAAACCGTATTTTTTTCATCGGGTAGTATCCCTGTTAATAAATAGTTTGCTGTTATTGCGTCTGCACACTGAGAAATAAATGGCGTTGTATGTCCCCAGCCTTCTACAGTAACTAATCGAGAGTTAGGCATTAATTTCGAAACTATTTCTGCTCCATGATAAGGTGTTGCTGGATCAAATAAGGTTGAGGTGACTAAAATCGGATGGTTAGTCGTTTGATTAAACGGCCCTGCATATCTATTCTTAGCAGGCTTCCAGAATTTACACTGACTGGATGACCATGTCCAAGGTGCTCCAAAATAACCATGAGCATAGTTTGAATATTCAGCTGCGAGAGGCCAAGCGAAATAATCTCTAGGGCTATTTGAGTCGCTACATAACACACTGATAAAACCTTCAGAGCTTTGAGAAATACTATCGAAATAAAGTTGATCTTCAATTCCTAACTCTCGATAAAGTTTTTTCAATTGATAAGCGACATCTTCAGGAGACTGGAGTTGTTCAAGTATGAATAGTGTCTCGGCAAAAGATGGCCAAATATCACTTGAA
>JAUIHB010000291.1 GCA_030432465.1 Gammaproteobacteria bacterium | reverse complement strand
GGCAGTGAAAAATCATTAACGATTGAGAAAGCAGATAACCTTAAAATAGAATTGGTTAATCGTGATGGTGAAATTACAGTACTTAAGCAGTCTACACCTGTTTTAGAAGGTGAGGTTATTGATGCGTCAGTTTTAAATACCGATGCGTTAAGAGAGTTTATTGCAAGAGAAATTGAAGATGCAAAACAACAAGATGTGTTGTTCTCTTTGCACTTAAAAGCCACCATGATGAAAGTTTCTGATCCCATTATTTTTGGACATGTCGTAGCTGTCTTTTATGCTGATGTTCTGGAAAAGCATGCTGATACGCTGAAAGAGTTAGGCGTTGATGTAAATAATGGTATTGGTGATTTATACGCGAAAATCGATAAATTACCTGCTGCAAAACAAGATGAAATTAAAGCTGATATTTTAGCTTTATATAAGAATCGGCCTGACCTTGCAATGGTTGATTCTGATCGTGGTATAACTAATTTACATGTACCATCCGATGTTATTGTTGACGCATCTATGCCCGCAATGATTCGAAGTTCTGGTCAAATGTGGAATTCAGAAGGTAAACAGCAAGACACTAAAGCAATCATTCCTGATCGTTGTTATGCCGGTGTTTATCAAGCAACTATCGATTTTTGTAAAAAACATGGAGCGTTTGATCCCTCAACGATGGGTAGCGTGCCAAACGTTGGCTTAATGGCTCAAAAAGCAGAAGAGTATGGTTCTCATGATAAAACTTTTGAGATCCCTTTTTCTGGTTCTGTGCGAGTCGTCAGTAATGCGGGCGAAGTATTATTAGAGCATGAAGTTTCGCGTGGTGATATCTGGCGTATGTGTCAGGTAAAAGATGCGCCTATTCAGGATTGGGTGAAGCTGGCAGTTTCAAGAGCTAGACTGAGTGATACACCAGCCGTATTTTGGTTGAATGAAGAGCGTGCCCATGATGCGCAAATTATTGCGAAAGTGAATCAGTATTTACCACAGCATGATACAGAAGGCTTAGACATTCGCATCATGTCACCTGTTGATGCGACAGAATTTACTTTAAATAGAATTAAAGAAGGTAAAGATACCATTTCTGTGACAGGTAATGTTTTGAGAGATTACTTGACCGATTTATTTCCTATTTTAGAGTTAGGAACCAGTGCCAAAATGCTTTCAATTGTCCCGTTAATGAATGGTGGTGGCTTGTTTGAAACTGGAGCTGGCGGTTCAGCACCAAAGCATGTACAACAGTTTGAAAAAGAAAATCATTTACGCTGGGATTCATTAGGTGAGTTTTTAGCATTGGCGGCATCTTTAGAGCATTTAGGGAATGTAACTAATAATCCTAAAGCGCAGGTTCTAGCTGATGCTTTAGATGCTGCAACGGGTAAATTTTTAGACCATAATAAATCACCATCACGTAAAGTGGGGGAGTTAGATAATCGAGGAAGTCATTTCTATTTAGCGCTTTATTGGGCTCAAGAATTAGCACAACAATCAAAAGATGCTGAGCTAAAAAATGATTTTGAGCAAGTGGCTAAAGCACTGACAGACAATGAAGCAGCTATTATTACTGAGTTGAATGATGCTCAAGGAGTCAACGTTGATATTGGAGGCTATTACTTCCCTTGTGAAGAAAAAACTATGGCTGCGATGCGTCCTAGCCAGACATTAAATAAAATTATCAGTTAATTTTATAGTTGATTAATTGAAAGCGAGCCAAGTGCTCGCTTTTTTTTTGATCTCATTAACCCCGTTTATATGTTAGTTCCGTTAGATAAATGAGTAAGGGTTAAGCCTTTTGATAGTTAGTAATAAAAAATATCAAGTTAATTCTATTTTGACCTTTATAAAGAAATATCTTAAATAGCTATTTTTATCTAATGGAAATTACTTTATTGATGAATTATGTTGTTAGTGAGAGTGATACTTTTTGTATAACTGTGATAATTCATTAGTATGTTTTTTTATAACTTTAATGCATATAAATGGCTTTGAAATTTGTTAGTTTTTGAGGATATATTCGAGGAGAAAGCGGGGGTATTGAGTAAAGAAAAAAGAAATTTAAGAAGTGGAAATAGTACAATTTAAGCTGGTTTTATTAACATGTTATTACGTTATTTTAAGTACGCAAAAAGCCCGTGCAATTGATAGCAATAGGAGATATCTGCAGCCGTCAAAAACCGATCAAAAAACGATCGGTAGTTTTGACTACTCCTGTGAAGGTTCTTTTAGAGTTTCTGCGCCTTTTGGTGTAATGTCCAGCGCGTGTAGGCCTTTAGGACCTTCGCAGGTATCAAATAACACTTCCTGACCTGCTTTTAGGCTTTTATACCCATCCATTTCTATCGTGGAATAATGTGCAAAAATATCATCACCGCCATTATCTGGTCTGATGAATCCATAACCTTTTGCATTATTGAACCACTTTACTGTGCCTGTCGCCATTTTCTACTCCTCGTTTACCCTATTATCAACTAGCTAGTGCTATGTTAGATGAGTCGATAATACATCTACAAATTGAAGGTGAACCATAATACGTTTGCTTAACAAAAAAGGAAAAAAACAGTTCTCACTTTGAACCTAAATAGTTCTCATTTTGAGCTTAAAAAAGCTGTTTTTTATCTTATTCCGTTGTGCAGGTTAATGAATCGCATAAATTAGGTTAAAAGTCAACCCCAGATTATAAGGCTGTGAACAGGGCATGATTTTATGGAATTATCTATTGAAAAATAGCTGGTTATGCCCCATTAACCTCGCATAGAATAGAATTTCCTAAAAAGCTTTAAATTTGAAGCTGCAAATTTCAATTGATTGACTAGAATTAAATTATGAGCAACGAAAATGAACCCCAGGATGAAAGTGGGGTAGCGGTAGCCGAATCGAAACCGGAAACCAAAAAGCCCAAGATGTATCGGGTGATAATACTAAACGATGATTACACGCCGATGGATTTTGTAGTACAGGTACTAAAACGATTTTTCTACAAAACTACGGAACAAGCTACCAAGGTAATGTTGCAAATACATTATGAAGGATTTGGTGTTGCAGGTGTTTTTACCGCAGAAATTGCGGAGACCAAAGTAGCACTGGTTAATGATTTCGCGAGATCTCACGACCATCCTTTGATGTGCACTATGGAAGAAGATTAGTGATAAGTCTTTATTTGAATGACTCTTTTTCTTCTATGTGGTTGGTTTCTTAAACGTGGGCGAAAGAGGAACCATAAGTTGTGAAAAGAGTCCACAGTGTGTCTGTTGAGTATTAACAAAAGGTGTATGAGCTATGTTAAGTAAAGACTTAGAATTAACTTTAAATCTTGCATTTACTGATGCGAGAGAAAAGCGTCATGAATACATGACTGTAGAGCATTTGTTGTTAGCTCTGTTAGATAATGCTAATTCAGTCAGTGTACTTAGAGCGTGCGGTGCTGATGTTGAAAAATTACATCGGCAATTGGTTAACTTTATAGAAGAAACAAGCCACATTTTGCCCGAAGAGGTCGGGGACGTTGAGACTCAGCCGACACTCGGTTTTCAACGCGTATTACAAAGAGCCGTTTTTCATGTTCAGTCCTCTGGTAAAAAAGAGGTAACTGGCGCTAATATTTTAGTCGCGATTTTTAGCGAGCAGGAAAGCCAGGCTGTTTATCTTTTACAACAGCAAGATATCAGTCGATTAGATATCGTTAATTATATTTCTCATGGTATTTCTAAAATCTCTGGAGATGAAGCAGAAGGAGAGAGTGTTGATTTTGAAAGTCCAGAAAAAGAACAACACGCTAAGCAGCCGACAGCATTAGAAGCTTACACGGTTAATTTAAATCAACAAGCGCTTGACGGAAAAATTGATCCACTCATTGGTCGTAGTTTGGAATTGGAGAGAACTGTCCAGATTTTATCTCGTCGCCGTAAAAATAATCCGCTATTTGTCGGCGAAGCTGGGGTTGGAAAAACGGCGATTGCAGAAGGTTTAGCAAAGCGTATTGTTGATAAAGATGTTCCGCAAGTCATTGAAAATTGTATGATTTACTCTTTAGATTTAGGGGCATTACTTGCTGGTACAAAGTATCGTGGGGACTTTGAGAAACGCCTGAAAGCTGTTTTAGCTGAACTTAAAGCTCAAGATCATGCTGTGCTGTTTATTGATGAAATTCACACTATTATTGGTGCAGGCTCGGCGTCTGGAGGGGTTATGGATGCATCTAATCTTATTAAGCCGATGCTTGCCAATGGACAGTTAAAATGCATGGGGTCGACCACTTTTCAGGAGTATCGCGGAATATTTGAAAAAGACAGAGCTTTAGCTCGCCGCTTCCAGAAGGTTGATATAGATGAGCCTAGTGTTGAAGATACCGTTGATATATTAAAAGGCTTACGCAGCCGATATGAAGAGCATCATGAAGTGAAATATTCAGATGCTGCACTCCATTCAGCTGTAGAGCTTTCGGCTCGCTACATTAACGACAGACAGCTTCCTGATAAAGCTATCGATGTGATTGATGAAGCTGGTGCTAATCGTCAATTACAAGACAAAGAGAATCGTAATAAGAATATTTCTGTGCAGGACATTGAAACCATCATTGCAAAAATGGCAAAAATTCCAGCTAAAACGGTTTCTTCATCGGATAAGAAATCTCTTAAGAATTTAGAACGTAATCTAAAAATGGTCGTCTTTGGGCAAGATCAAGCTATCGAAACCCTTTCTAATTCCATTAAGCTTTCTCGCTCTGGGTTAGGTATTGAAGATAAACCTATTGGTAGCTTCTTGTTTGCTGGGCCAACAGGGGTTGGTAAAACGGAGGTAACGAAACAGCTAGCCAAGGTGATGGGAATAGAGTTCATTCGCTTTGATATGTCTGAATATATGGAAGCACATACGGTTTCTCGTTTGATTGGAGCTCCTCCAGGTTATGTTGGTTATGATCAGGGAGGATTGTTAACTGAGGCTGTGAGTAAACATCCCTATTCAGTCATTTTGTTAGATGAAATAGAAAAAGCGCATACCGATGTTTACAATTTATTGTTGCAAGTTATGGATCATGGCACTTTGACAGACAATAATGGAAGAAAGGCTGATTTCCGAAATGTAATTTTGGTTATGACGACCAACGCGGGAGCTGCAGAGTTAGAGAAGCCTGGAATTGGATTCCAGCCTGTATCTAAAGAGAAAGACAATTTAGAAGTTATTAATCGAGTATTTACGCCTGAGTTTAGAAACCGCTTAGATGCTGTTGTCTGGTTCCGTGCTTTAGATATGGATGTAATCTGTTCAG
>JAUIHB010000290.1 GCA_030432465.1 Gammaproteobacteria bacterium | reverse complement strand
GTGATTGTTATATCAGACGTTCTGAAGGTGTGAGTATCTGGGTGGTCGAGTCCACTAATATTACCGCATCACAAGAAGGTGATATAGAAAATTTTGTTGATCCTATGGATGACAAGCCTTATCGCCACGCTACTCATTATGAGTTACCTGACAACGTTAATAACATGTAGTTAGCTTTTGATCTGCGAGGAATTTTATGAACGATCAAACGAAACAAAATTTATACCGTTTTTTAGTCGGATTAGGTGATGATGCAGTAGTACTCAGTCATCGTTTATCTGAGTGGTGTAGTAATGGGCCTTATTTAGAAGAAGATATTGCCTTATCTAATATTGCGCTTGATTATATTGGAAGAGCAAGATTATTTTATCAGTACGCTGTTGAAATTGAAGGGAAAGAAAATACCGAAGACGATATTGCTTACTCTAGAACAGAACGTGAGTATACCAACTTACTTATTCATGAATTACCAATTAATGATTTTGCTTTTACTATGGTAAGGCAGTTTTTTGTTGATGTTTTTTACTGTGAATATTTAGCAAAACTATCTGAGTCAAGCGACGAGCGTATTGCCTCAATTGCACAAAAAGCAGTGAAAGAAAGTCGTTATCACTTAAAACGTAGTGAGCCTTGGATTACACAACTTTCCGAAGGTACAGATGAAAGCCGACGTCGGATTAAAGAAGCGTTGATTGAATTAGAAAATTTTGTTGGTGAACTCTTTATAATGTCTGATTGGGAAAAAGAGCTGGTCGAGCAAGGGATAGCTGTTGATAGAACTAGCTTACAAAGTGGTTGGGATGATTATGTACAAGCATATTTTGCTAAATCTGGTATCGATATCCCTTCTAGTAAATTACAAATAAGAGGTGGTAGAGAAGGGATCCACACCGAACATTTAGGACATATGTTGAGTGAAATGCAATATATGCAACGTGCGTATCCGGGTATGAAGTGGTAAGCCGTTGTTATTAATGGTAAAGAATTTATGGCGCAAATTTCACAGTTAATTCCCACATTAAATCCTGTTTATGCTGAGCGATTAAAGCTAAGACGACAGTCTGCTAACTCTGCAGTCTGGGATTTACTTGATCAAGTTTATGATCCTGAGCTTCCAGGGCTAACTATCTGGGATTTGGGTATTTTGCAAAATGTACAAAAAACAAAAAATGGTTGGAAAATAGATATTACGCCAACTTATAGCGGTTGTCCTGCAGTTGATGCGATTGAGCAAGATGTAAAAAAAGTATTAACTTCGGCTAACTTATCTAATGTGGAAGTAAAAGTGGTTTTATCGCCCGCCTGGAGTACCGAAATGATGTCACCTGCAGGAAAGGCGCATTTGAAAAGTATACAAATTGCACCGCCTGATGAACAAGATATTGTTGAATGTCCTGTTTGTGATAGTCAGGAAACCCAATTAATTAGTCAATTTGGTTCGACAGCCTGCAAAGCACTTTATCAGTGTAAAAGCTGTTTAGAAGCATTTGATTACTTTAAACATTTTTAAAATAAATTGACGCTAATATTTATTTAGCGCTGTTTTGTTAAGCAAGGAATTACTATGAGTACAGAGTTTTATTCTCTCACTATTCAGTCAGTTGAAAAATTAACTAAAGATGCTGTGGCACTTACTTTTGATGTGCCAGACTCTTTAAAAGATACCTTTCAGTATATTCAAGGACAACATCTCACATTAAAAGAAACTATTGCTGAACAGGATGTACGACGCTCTTATTCTATTTGTAATAGTGCTCAACAGCAAAAACTAACTGTGGGTATAAAAAAAATTGCTACCGGATTGTTTTCAAACTTTGCAAATGAAAAACTTAAAGCCGGTATGATTCTGGATGTTATGCCTCCGCAAGGTCATTTTTATACTGATTTAGCTAAAAATAACAAAAAAAATTATTTAATGCTGGCTGTTGGAAGTGGCGTAACACCTATTTTGTCGCAAGTTCAAACGATTTTAGCTGCTGAGCCTGAATCAAAAGTAACTTTGATATATGGAAATAAGTCGACACCATTAATGATGTTTAGAGAAAAGCTTTGCTTTATTAAAAATGACTACTTAACGCGTTTCCAATGGATCAATTTATTTACTAAAGAAGAAAATGATGCAGAATTATTTAATGGTCGTATTTCACAACAAAAACTGAACGATTTGAATGAAGCAAAACTCATTGATCTAAAAAGTTTTGATGATGTTTTTGTTTGTGGGCCAGAAGAAATGATTAATGAAGTCGTTACTTATTTAAAAACGATAGGTTTTTCTGATGAGAAGCTTCATTACGAATTATTTTTTGCAGGAGCTTCAGAACAAAAAGCTCAAGCATCTCAGATTGAAAGAGCTCAAAAGTATGGAGAAAAAATAGCTTCGGTTTCTGTAAAAGTTGCTGGACGTAAAACTATTATGGAACTAGCTATGGGGGGCGATAACATTTTAGACGCTGCGATGGAACATGGAGCTGATTTACCATTTTCTTGTAAAGGTGGAGTATGTGCGACTTGTAAAGCAAAAGTAGTTAAAGGTGAAGTTGAAATGGATATGAACCATTCATTAACACCACAAGAAGTAGAAGAAGGGATGATCTTGACTTGTCAAGCTCATCCAGTGTCAGATGATGTTGAGATAGACTTTGACTTGGCACAGTAGGTAATTTTTTGGCTAAATCATTGTTCGATATTAAATCATTTGTAACTCATAGAGTTGACGAATTATCCATAAGTTGTAAGTCTTTTATTGTTACAGTCTTTGGTGATGTGATTTCACAACATGGAGGTTGGATATGGTTAGGTAGCTTGATTGAGCTTCTACAACCTTTAGGGTTTTCAGAACGTTTGATTCGTACTTCTGTCTATCGACTAGTTCAAGATGATTGGTTACAAACACAGAAGGTTGGTCGGAAAAGTTTTTATGCTTTTACGACAACGGCAAGCAGACACTATACTAAAGCTGCTCGAAGAATTTATGCAGACAGTTCGCAACATTCCGATGGCAGCTGGTTAATAATCATACCTAGTTTAGTCTCCGAAGAGAAACAAATTATTTTAAAACGTCAGCTAAGGTGGTTAGGGTTTAGTCCTTTGGCATCTGGCGCGTATGCTCATCCATCCATTGAAAAAAAGTCATTATATGAAACATTAACAGAGTTAGAACTTTTAGATTTAGTGATTGTTTTTGAAAGCAGAACAATCGACGAACCCTCAGAGAGAGCATTAAAAAAACTAGTATCCCAAAAATGGAATATTAATGAATTACAGCAAGATTACACTAATCTGGTGGGGAGCTATAGTAAAGTTGCAACAGCGTTGAAGATTGATGACCGGATCAATTATCAAGAGAGTTTACTGTTACGTTTATTATTAATTCATGAGTATAGAAGAGTCTTACTTAAAGACCATGAGTTACCAAGGTCGATGCTGCCTGATGATTGGAGCGGTTATACTGCAAGTCATTTAGTAAAAAATATTTATGCAACGTTAGCCAAAAAATCTTGTCATTATATCTGTAATCATTTATTAAATATGGATGGTATCTTACCCCGTAGTTGCCCAGAATTTAAAACACGTTTTCAATAGATATCATGCAAATTTAATTTGCAATGGTATAAATTATAAATGACATCAATTGAGAGTATTTATGAACTCAAATATAAAAGATAATAAAGCAATAAACCATAAAGCTATTAATAATCAAGTATCTGCTTCAAGCCAACAAGGGGTTGGAATTCTTACAATAAATTATCCTCCGGTGAATGCATTATCTCAAATAGTGAGGCAAGGTATTATTGAAGGACTTGAGTATTTTGAAAGTGATGCGGATGTCTTTGCGATAGTAATTACTTGTGAGTCGAAAACGTTCATTGCAGGTGCTGATATTAAAGAGTTTGGTTTGCCGCCTACTGAACCATTTTTACCTCAAGTCGTTAATCGCATAGAGGCTTGTCATAAGCCGGTGATTGCAGCGATGTTTGGTACTTCTCTTGGCGGTGGCTTTGAAGTTGCTTTAGCTTGTCACTATCGTGTCGCATTAGCTTCTGCCAAAGTTGGTTTACCCGAAGTTAATTTAGGTTTAATACCAGGGGCGGGTGGTACACAACGTCTGCCAAGAATCGTTGGTGTAGAAAAAGCGTTAGAGATGATTACTAGCGGTAAGCATTATTCAGTAACTGATTTTGAAAAGACAGCATTGTTTGATGCGATATTTAAATCTGAAGATAACTTATTGGAGCAAACAGTAAATTTTGCTATTCAGCAAAAAAAAGAAAAAGACATTCCGGTTAAAAGAGTGGGGGAAGCAAAAGTCAACGCCCAAGGTATTCCTTGGGACGAACACTTAAAAAAAATCAAACAAAAAGCCCGCGGAAAAGTTGCACCAGTTACCGCGGTAGAAGTCTTACATAAAACCTGCGATATGAGTTTACAAGACGGAATGGCTTTTGAACGACAAGCGTTTTTAACATTGAGAGAATCTGAGCAATCGGCAGCTTTACGCTTCGCTTTTGCTGCTGAGAAAAAAGCGGCAAAGACTGATTTTAATGCACAACCTCTGACAATTAAAAAAGTTGGGATTATTGGTGCTGGTAATATGGGGTCTGGTATTGCTACTGCATTTTTAACCGCAGGCTACGCGGTTTATTTGATTGAACAAACGGATGATGCATTAAAAGTTGGTGTTGGGCGCGTTGAAAGTAACTTCAATTCTAATGTTAAGCGTGGCGGAATGTCTCGCCAGATGGCTGATGATTGTTTGCAAAATTTATCTCACAGTACCAACTATCAATCGTTGAGTGATTGTGACTTGGTGGTTGAAGCTGTATTTGAAGATATAGAGGTAAAAAAAGCGCTATTTTCAAAAATAGATGGAATTTGTCAATCGTCATGTATTTTTGCGACTAATACTTCTTATTTAGATATTAATAAAATTGCAGCTGTTGTGAAGGAACCTTCTCGAGTCGTTGGAATGCATTTTTTCAGTCCTGCTAATATTATGAAATTATTAGAAGTTGTAAAAGCAGAAAAGTCTTCTGAGCAAGCTCTGGTAACGGCAATGGAAGTCGCTAAAAAATTACGTAAAGTGTCAGTATTGGTAGGCGTTTGTTTTGGCTTTGCCGGTAATCGCATGTACACACGCTATGGTCGCGAAATTCAACAAATGTTGTTGGAGGGTGCAGCGATAGAGCAAGTTGATAGAGCTATGACTGATTGGGGAATGGCTATGGGGCCATTAGCGGTGCAGGATTTATCGGGTATTGATATTGGG